>NZ_JBITBT010000001.1:294762-569550 GCF_044452505.1 Amycolatopsis sp. NPDC051903
ACCCAATGCGCGACTGGACCGGTCGCGCCACCCGTGCGCCAAGGGACCGATCACACCGATGAAGCCACCGAGGGACCACTCCCGCACACCCACGCACAGAACACCCCAGCCAGGCACCCGCAACACCCCACCTGACCTGCACCCCGGCGACCCTCGAACGCAACCCCCGCCCGAGGTGTCTAGATTCGACGCATGCCCCGCGCCAGCCTGGACAAGGATCCGCACGAAGTCGCCGCCATGTTCGATGGTGTGGCGTCCGGGTACGACCGGGCGAATTCGTTCATGACGTTCGGGTTCGACCGGCGGTGGAGGACCACCACGGCGCGCGTGCTGGACGCCAAGCCGGGCGAAACGGTGCTCGACCTGGCGGCCGGGACGGGGGTGTCGACGGTCGAGTACGCCCGCAACGGCGCGTACTGCGTCGCGGCCGACTTTTCGCTCGGGATGCTCAGGGCGGGCCTGCGGCGGAAGCTGCCGATGGTGGCCGCCGACGCGCTGCGCCTGCCGTTCAAGGACGACTCGTTCGATGCGGTCACGATTTCGCTCGCGTTGCGCAACTTCGTCGACACCAAAGCGGCCCTCGCCGAAATACTGCGGGTGGTCAAGCCGGGTGGCCGGCTGGTCATCTGCGAGGTGTCGACGCCCACGTTCGCGCCCATCCGGTTCGTCTACCGGCGCTTCATCCTCAAGCTGCTCACGTGGGTGGGCAGCCGGTCCTCGACCAACCCCGAGGCGTACTCCTACCTGGCCGAATCGATGCTCGCGTGGCCCGACCAGCGGGCGCTGGGCGAGATCATCGCGAGCGCCGGCTGGACGGAGGTGGAATGGCTGAACCTCACCTTCGGGGTCGTCGCCATCCACCGGGCGAAGAAGCCGGCCTCCCCGCCGCCGCCCTCAACGGAGTAGCTCAGCCACGCTGTATTTTTGAAAGCATGACGATCACCCGCCGCAACCCCGACCACGACGCCGACGTCATCGTGGTCGGCGCCGGACCGGCCGGCTCCACCGCGGCCACCTACCTCGCGCGCGCGGGTGTCGACGTGCTGCTGCTGGAGAAGACCGAGTTCCCCCGCGAGAAGGTCTGCGGCGACGGCCTCACGCCCCGCGGCGTCAAGCAGCTCATCGACCTCGGTCTCGACACGAGCGAGGACGCGGGCTGGGTCCACAACCGCGGCCTGCGCATCATCACGGGCGACCTCACGCTCGAACTCGACTGGCCCGACCTCACCAGCTACCCGCCCTACGGCGTCGCCCGCACGCGCCAGGACTTCGACGACCTGCTCGCCAAAACCGCGGTCAAGGCGGGGGCGCGCCTGTACGAGCGCACCACCGTCACCGGTGCCGTCACCAACTCCGCCGGTCGCGTCATCGGCGTGGAAGCCAAGGTCGGCCCCGACAAGACGCCCGTCAGCTACCGCGCACCGCTCGTGCTGGCGTGCGACGGGGTGTCCGCGCGGCTCGCGCTGAGCGTCGGGATCGAGAAGAACGAGAAGCGCCCGATGGGCGTCGCCGTGCGGCGGTACTACAAGAGCCCGCGTCACGACGAGCCGTTCATCGAGGGCCACCTCGAGCTGTGGGACCGCTCGGACCCGCGCGACCCCAAGCTACTGCCCGGTTACGGCTGGGCGTTCCCGCTCGGCGACGGCACCGTCAACGTCGGGCTCGGCATGCTGTCCACCTCCGCCTCGTTCCGCAACACCGACTACCGCGCGCTGCTGCGCCAGTGGCTCGACGGCACGCCCGAGGAATGGGGCTACCGCGAGGAGAACGCCATCGGCAAGGTCGGCGGCGCCGGCCTGCCCATGGGCTTCAACCGCACCCCGCACTACCGCGACGGCCTGCTGCTGCTCGGCGACGCGGGCGGCATGGTCAGCCCGTTCAACGGCGAAGGCATCTCCGCGGCCATGGAGTCCGCGCAGCTCGCGGCGGAGGTCGTGGTGCAGGCGCTGGCCCGCCGTGAAGGCCCGTCGCGCGAGCGCGCGCTCGAGGGCTACCCGCGCGCCGTCGGCGAGCTGATGGGCGGCTACTACCGCCTCGGCAACGTCTTCGCGAAGCTCATCGGCATGCCGAAAGTCATGCACGCCTGCACCAAGTACGGGTTGCGGATCAACAAGATCCTTCCGTTGGTGTACAAGGGTCTTTCCGGCTGCTACGACGCCAAGGGCGGCGACGGCGTCGACCGCCTCATCGCGGCTCTTTCGCGCGCCACGCCCAGCCCCCGCTGAGGCCGCGCCGCACCCGAGGAGCACTGCCGAACCGCCCCGCGAGGCGGTGCCGGATTACCCGGCTGGAGCAATGGTTGCCCGGCCGGTCAGGTGGGATACGTCACAAGATCACGTCCGGATTGTCCGCCACCGGCCCACCTGACGAACCCTTTACCGCTGGTCCCGCGACTGCGGCCGGCATTGCTCCGTCCTGACCGGTCGGTCAAGTTAGGTAAGCCTTATACCACGGCCCCTAGAGACGGCCGTGTGAGTCGCGTCCTACACTCCCCCCATGCTTGTGAATCGCTTCACATCCACGACGAGTGGCTTGTGAACTATTTCACAAGCTACCCGCGGCCCGGCCACGGGCCGTAAGGGTGCCCTGACCCTCGGCGGTGTGACCCAGCTCCCTTAGGGTGCCGACGAGGAAGCGGACCACCACCCGAGAAGCAACCCGCAGCGGCGCGGAAAGGATGGCGAAGACCCCGTGCTGATGTTGCCCGTGCTGGCGCAGGCCGACCCCAGTGGAGCTGCGGCCGCGCCCGGCCTGAAGGTGTACCTGCCGCTCGTCCTGTTGTTCGTGCTGGCGGCCGGCTTCGCCACGTTGTCCGTGCTGCTGGGGCCGCTCGTCGGCCCGAGCCGGTACAACAAGGCCAAGCTCTCGGCCTACGAATGCGGGATCGAGCCTTCGCCGCAGCCGCTCGTCGGTGGCGGTCGCATGCCGGTGGCGTACTACATCACGGCCATGCTCTTCATCCTGTTCGACATCGAGATGGTGTTCCTCTACCCGTTCGCCGTGAACGCGAACGCGCTCGGTGTGTTCGGCCTGGTGGAGATCGTGCTGTTCATCGTTACGGTCGGGTTCGCGTACGCCTACGTGTGGCGGCGCGGCGGCCTGGATTGGAACTGAAGCCATGGGCCTCGAAGAGAAACTCCCCAACGGCATCCTGCTGGCCAGCCTCGAGGGCCTGGTCAACTGGGCGCGCAAGAACTCGCTGTGGCCCGCCACGTTCGGCCTCGCGTGCTGCGCGATCGAGATGATGACGGTCGGCGGTTCCCGCTACGACATCGCCCGCTTCGGCATGGAGCGCTTCAGCGCGACCCCGAGGCAGGCCGACCTGATGATCGTGGCCGGCCGCGTGACGCAGAAGATGGCTCCCGTCCTGCGCCAGATCTACGACCAGATGGCCGAGCCGCGCTGGGTGCTCGCGATGGGCGTGTGCGCCTCCTCAGGCGGCATGTTCAACAACTACGCCGTGGTGCAGGGTGTCGACCACGTGGTGCCGGTCGACATGTACCTCCCCGGCTGCCCGCCGCGCCCGGAGATGCTGCTCGACGCGATCCTCAAGCTGCACGCGAAGATCCAGGACGAGCCGATCAACGCCCGCCGCGCCGCCATCCGCGCGGCCAGCGGCGCGCGCACCGAGCTGATCCCGTCGTCGATCAAGTACGCGAAGAAGTGAGCCCGGTGGCCGAGAACCCCGAGAACCCCGAAACCAACGGCAAGCCCCAGACCGGCGGCGAGCAGTCCAGCGCCGAACGGCCCGAGGGCGGCCTCGAACCGCGCGGCACCGATCCCGCCGCGCCGGTGGAACCCGTTGTCGCGGGCCGCGCCCGCAAGGGCATGTTCGGCGTCACCGGCAGCGGTGACACCTCCGGCTACGGCGGCGTGCGGCTGCCGGCCTACAGCCCCGCGCCGGCGGAGCGCCCGTACGGCGGCTGGTTCGACGAGTTCGCCGACGAGTTCTTCGCGGCGCTCGCGGACAACAAGATCCCGGCGTCGGCGATCCTGCAGACCACGGTCCACCACGGCGAGATCACGTTCTACGTCGACCGCGACCACCTCGTCGACGTCGCCCGCGTGCTGCGCGACGACGCCGGCCTGAGGTTCGAGCTGCTGTCGTCGGTGTCCGGAGTGGACTACGGCGTGGACGTGCCGCAGCGGCTGCACTCCGTCTACCACTTCACGTCGATGACGTACCGGCGCCGCATCCGGCTGGAAGTCAACCTCGACGTCGAGGACCCGCACCTGCCCTCGCTCGTCGGGCTCTACCCGACGGCCGACTGGCAGGAGCGCGAGACCTACGACATGTTCGGCATCGTCTACGACGGCCACCCGGCGCTGACGCGGATCCTCATGCCGGACGACTGGGACGGCTTCCCCCAGCGCAAGGACTACCCGCTCGGCGGGATCCCGGTCGAATACAAGGGCGCGGAGATCCCCCCGCCCGACCAGCGGAGGTCTTACTCGTGAGCACCGAGAACATGTCCGAGATCAACACCGCTCCCGAGACCATCGACGGCGAAGAAGCAGCCTTCGGGTACGCCGATTCGCGCGACACCACCGAGGGCCGCGTCTACACCGTGTCCGGCGGCGACTGGGACGACGTCGTCTCCGACGCCCAGCACGACGAGCGCATGGTCATCAACATGGGCCCGCAGCACCCGTCGACGCACGGCGTGCTCCGGCTCGTGCTGGAGATGGAGGGCGAGACCGTCACGCAGCTGCGGTCGGTCATCGGCTACCTGCACACCGGCATCGAGAAGAACTGCGAGTTCCGCACCTGGACCCAGGGCGTCACGTTCGTGACGCGCATGGACTACCTCGCGCCGCTGTCCACGGAGATGGCCTACTGCCTCGGTGTGGAGAAGCTGCTGGGCGTGCAGGCCCCGCCGCGCGCGGAGCTGCTGCGCGTGCTGCTGCTGGAGATCAACCGCATCGGCTCGCACCTCGTCTACATCGCCACCGGCGGCATGGAGCTCGGCGCCACCACGGCGATGACGCTCGGCTTCCGCGAGCGCGAAGAGGTGCTGCACCTGCTCGAGTTCCTCACCGGCCTGCGCATGAACCACGCGTTCATCCGCCCCGGCGGCCTCGCGCAGGACATGCCGGAGGGCTTCGAGGAGAAGGTCACCGAGTTCGTCAAGGTGATGGACAAGCGCCTTCCCTTGTACGACAAGCTGTTCACCGGCCAGCCGATCTGGCGCAACCGCCTCAAGGGCGTGGGCGTGCTGCCGGTGGACGCGTGCCTCGCGCTCGGCGTCACCGGCCCGATCCTGCGCTCCGCGGGCCTGCCGTGGGACCTGCGCAAGACGGAGCCCTACTCGCGCTACGACGAGTTCGAGTTCGACATCCCGACCTCGACCGACGCCGACTGCTGGGCGCGCTACCTCATCCGCGTCGAGGAGATGCACCAGAGCCTGCGGATCATCAAGCAGGTCCTGAAGAAGCTCGAACCGGGCCCGGTCATGGTCGAGGACAAGAAGATCGCGTGGCCCGCGCAGCTGTCCATCGGCAGCGACGGCATGGGCAACTCGCTCGAGCACGTGAAGAAGATCATGGGCCAGTCGATGGAATCGCTGATCCACCACTTCAAGCTCGTCACCGAGGGCTTCCGCGTGCCGGCGGGCCAGGTCTACTCGCCGGTCGAGTCGCCGCGCGGCGAGATCGGCGCGCACCTGGTGTCCGACGGCGGCACGCGGCCGCTGCGGGTGCACATGCGCGAGCCCAGTTTCGTGAACCTGCAGTCGATGCCCGCGATGGCCGAAGGCGGGCTGGTGGCCGACGTGATCGCCGCGGTCGCCTCGATCGACCCGGTGATGGGGGGAGTGGACCGATGACGTACTCGACTGCGACACCCGAGCCCGGGCCGCGGCACGCCAAGGAGACGCACGCCGCCGCGGGTGGCGACACGGACGTCGTCGCCATCGCGCCGGACCCGGCAGCGGCGGCGGGCATCCTCGCCGACAACCCGCCGGTGGACATCTTCGACGAGGACATCCACACGAAGGCCGACGAGATCATCGCGCGCTACCCCGTGGCGCGCTCGGCGCTGCTGCCGATGCTGCACCTCGTGCAGTCGGTGCAGGGGTTCGTGAGCCAGGAGGGCATCGCCTTCTGCGCCCAGCACCTCGACCTCACCGATGCCGAGGTCAGTGCGGTCGTAACGTTCTACACCATGTACAAGCGCCGTCCGTGCGGCGAGCACCTGGTGAGCGTCTGCACCAACACGCTGTGCGCGGCGATGGGCGGCGAGGCGATCTACCAGAAGCTGCAGACGCACCTCGGCTCCGAGGACGCGCCGCTGGGCCACGAGGAGACGGCGGGCACGCCGAACGAGCCGGGCTCGATCACCCTCGAGCACGCCGAGTGCCTCGCGGCCTGCGACCTCGCGCCGGTCATCCAGGTCAACTACGAGTACTTCGACAACCAGACGCCGGAGATGGCCGTCGCGCTGGTCGACGCGCTGCAGGCGGGCAAGAAGCCGGCCCCGACGCGCGGCGCGCCGCTGACGGACTTCAAGGGCGCGGAGCTGCAGCTGGCCGGGTTCTTCCCGGAGGACGAGCAGATCTACCGCGGCGACGTCGACGGGCCGTCGCAGGCCGTCGAAACCCTGCGGGGCGCGCAGCTCGCGGCCGACCGCGGGTGGACCGCCCCGGCGACGCAGGACGTTCCGCTGCCAGAACTGGAGAAGAAGTAGATGCCTGATCCCATCACTCCGGTCCTCACGAAGCGCTGGCTGTCGCCGAACTCCTGGCGCATCGAGACCTACGAGCAGCTCGAGGGCTACACCGCCGCGCGCAAGGCGCTCGCCGGCACCCCCGAGCAGCTGGTGCAGCTGGTGAAGGCCTCCGGCCTGCGCGGCCGCGGCGGCGCGGGCTTCCCGGCCGGCGTGAAGTGGTCGTTCATGCCGCCGAACTTCGACAAGCCGCACTACCTGGTGATCAACGCCGACGAGGGCGAACCGGGGACCTGCAAGGACATCCCGCTGATGATGGCCGACCCGCACTCGCTCATCGAGGGCTGCATCATCGCCTCGTACGCGATGCGGTCGAACCACTGCTTCATCTACGTGCGCGGTGAGGCCCTGCACTGCATCCGCCGGCTCAACGCGGCCACGCGCGAGGCGTACGCGAAGGGCTACCTCGGCAAGAACATCTTCGGCAGCGGCTTCGACCTCGAGCTGACCGTGCACGCCGGCGCCGGCGCGTACATCTGCGGCGAGGAGACGGCGCTGCTCGACTCGCTCGAGGGCCGCCGCGGCCAGCCGCGCCTCAAGCCGCCGTTCCCCGCGGCCGCCGGCCTCTACGCCGCGCCGACCACGGTGAACAACGTCGAGACCATCGCGAGCGCGCCGTTCATCGTCAACGCCGGTTCGGACTGGTTCCGCGAGATGGGCCGCGAGAAGTCGCCCGGCCCGAAGATCTACTCGATCTCCGGCCACGTCGAGAAGCCCGGCCAGTACGAGTGCCCGCTCGGCACCACGCTGCGCGAGCTGCTCGAGCTCGCCGGCGGCATGAAGGACGGGATCCCGCTCAAGTTCTGGACGCCGGGTGGCTCGTCCACGCCGATGTTCACCGCCGAGCACCTCGACGTCCCGCTCGACTTCGAGGGCGCGGCCGAGGCCGGCTCGATGCTCGGCACCACCGCGGTGCAGGTCTTCAACGAGACCGTGTCCGTGCCGTGGGCCGTGATGAAGTGGACGGAGTTCTACGAGCACGAGTCCTGCGGCAAGTGCACGCCGTGCCGCGAGGGCACGTACTGGCTCGCGCAGATCCTGGAGCGCATGGTCGAGGGCCACGGCACCGCCGAGGACATCGACACGCTGCTGGACGTCTGCGACAACATCCTCGGCCGCTCGTTCTGCGCGCTGGGTGACGGCGCCGTGTCGCCGATCCAGAGCGGGATCAAGTACTTCCGCCAGGAGTTCCTCGACCTGTGCGAGAAGAACAAGGCCGCCCAGCCCGAACTGGTGGGAGCCCAGGCATGACGATCGCGCCCGACAAGCCGGCCACCGAGGAGACCCCGGTCCCCGAGGGCCACGTGAAGCTGACCATCGACGGCGAAGAGGTCATCGCGCCCAAGGGCGAGCTGCTGATCCGCACCGCCGAGCGGCTCGGCACGGTCATCCCGCGCTTCTGCGACCACCCGCTGCTCGACCCGGCCGGCGCGTGCCGCCAGTGCCTGGTCGAGGTGGAGATGGGCGGCAGGCCGATGCCGAAGCCGCAGGCGTCGTGCACGATGACGGTCGCCGACGGCATGGTCGTGAAGACGCAGCTCACCTCGCCCGTCGCCGACAAGGCGCAGCAGGGCGTGATGGAGCTGCTGCTCATCAACCACCCGCTCGACTGCCCGATCTGCGACAAGGGCGGCGAGTGCCCGCTGCAGAACCAGGCGCTGGCCCACGGCCGCACCGAATCGCGGTTCGTGGACACCAAGCGCACGTTCCCGAAGCCGCTGCCGATCTCGGCGCAGGTGCTGCTGGACCGCGAGCGCTGCGTGCTCTGCCAGCGCTGCACGCGGTTCTCGGCGCAGGTCGCCGGCGACCCGTTCATCGAGCTGCTCGAGCGCGGCGCGCACCAGCAGATCGGCACCGCCGAGACGGCCGACGTGCTGGACCTGGCTTCGCGCACGACTTCGGGTGAGCCGTTCCAGAGCTACTTCTCCGGCAACGTCATCCAGATCTGCCCGGTGGGCGCGCTCACGAGCGCCGCGTACCGGTTCCGGTCGCGCCCGTTCGACCTGGTGTCGGCGCCGAGCGTGTGCGAGCACTGCTCGTCGGGCTGCGCCGAGCGCACGGACTTCCGCCGCGGCAAGGTGCAGCGCAAGCTCGCGGGCGAGGACCCGGAGGTCAACGAGGAGTGGCTCTGCGACAAGGGCCGGTTCGCCTTCCGCTACGTCCAGGCCGACGACCGCATCCGCCGCCCGCTGGTGCGCAACGAGGACGGCGTGCTGGAGGAGGCCTCCTGGACCGACGCGCTGCGCGCCGCGGCCGCCGGCCTCGAAAAGGCCCGTGACGGCAAGGGCGTCGGCGTGCTCACCGGCGGCCGGCTGACGGTCGAGGATGCGTACGCGTATTCGAAGTTCGCCCGGCTCGCCCTGCGCACCAACGACATCGACTTCCGCGCCCGCGCGCACTCGGCCGAGGAACTCGCGTTCCTCACCTCGTCGGTCGTCGCCACGACGCCGGAGACCGGCGTGACCTTCGGTGAGCTCGAGCAGGCCCGCACGGTCCTGTGCGTCGCCTTCGAACCGGAGGACGAGGCGCCGATCGTGTTCCTGCGGCTGCGCAAGGCGGCCCGCAAGAACCGCACCCGCGTGGTCCACTTGGGACAGTGGACGACCTCGTCGGTGCGCAAGACCTTCGGCGAGCTGCTGGCGTGCGTGCCGGGTGGCGAGGCCGCGGCGGTCGACGGCATCGCGCAGCACGCGGCCGACCTCGACGAGGCGCTGAGCGCCGGCGGCGCGGTGGTCCTCGTCGGCGAACGCGCCGCCGAGATCCCTGGGCTGTTCTCCTCGCTGCGGGCGCTGACCGAGCGCACGGGCGCACGGCTCGCGTGGATCCCGCGGCGGGCGGGCGAACGCGGCGCGCTGGCCACCGGTTGCGCGCCGACGCTCCTGCCGGGCGGCCGGCCGGTCTCCGACGACGCCGCTCGCACCGAGGTCGAAAAGCACTGGGGCGCCGAACTTCCGGCCGCGGAGGGCCGCGACACCACGGGCATCCTGCAGGCCGCCTCCGGCGGTGAGCTCGACGGCCTGGTCGTCGGCGGCATCGACCCGAACGACCTGCCTGACCCGGACTTGGCCCGCCGCGCGCTCGACAACGCCGGCTTCATCGTCAGCCTCGAGCTGCGGGCGAGCGAGGTCACGGAGCGGGCCGACGTGGTCCTGCCGGTCGCACCGTCGGTCGAGAAGGCGGGCAGCTACCTCAACTGGGAGGGCCGCCGCCGCGACTTCGACATCACGCTCGAGGGCACCGGCGCCCTGACCGACGGCCGGGTGCTCGACACCCTCGCCGTCGAGATGGACGTGGACCTGTTCACGCAGACGCCGGCCGCCGCGGCGGGCGACTTCGCGAAGCTCGGCCAGGGCACCACGAGCTGGGGCCACATCGTCACCGGGGCGCAGCCCGCGCCGGTGCCGGGTACCGGCCAGGCCGTGCTCGCCACCTGGCGCCAGCTGATCGACAACGGTTCGCTGCAGGACGGCGAACCGCACCTCAAGGGCACGCAGCGCAAGCCCGTGGCGCGCCTGTCGGCGAAGACCGCCGAAGGCCTCGGCGCCGCGGTCCGCGTCGCCACCGAGCGCGGCTCGATCACGCTGCCCGTCGAGGTCGCCGACCTGCCCGACGGGGTCGTGTGGCTCCCGGGCAACTCCGACGGTTCCGCCGTCCGCGCCGCACTGGCCGCGGGCCACGGCGCGCTGGTGCAGATCTCCGGAGGTGAACAGTGAGCCCGCAGCTCACGCCGTTCCTGGCGCAGATGCCGGACGCCGCCGAGCGTGCGCGTCTGCTCGCGGACGACCCGTGGTGGCTGGTCCTGATCAAGGCGGTCGTCATCCTGCTGATCGGCCCGATCCTCACGATCTTCCTGATCGTGTGGGAGCGCAAGGCGGTCGGCCGGATGCAGAACCGGCCCGGCCCCAACCGCGTGGGCCCGAACGGGTACCTGCAGTCGCTGGCCGACGCGATCAAGCTCCCGTTCAAGGAGCAGGTCATCCCGGACACCGCCGACCGCAAGGTCTACTTCCTCGCCCCGGTGCTCGCCGCGATCCCCGCGCTCATCGCGCTCTCGGCGATCCCGTTCGGCCCGGTCGTGTCGATCTTCGGTGAGACGACCACGCTGCAGCTGGTCGACCTCCCGGTCGGCGTGCTGGTGATCCTGGCCTGCTCGTCGATCGGGGTGTACGGCATCGTGCTCGCCGGCTGGTCGTCGGGCTCGCCGTACCCGCTGCTCGGCGGACTCCGCTCGGCGGCGCAGGTGATCTCCTACGAGATCGCGATGGGCCTCTCGATCGTCGCGGTGATCCTCTACTCGGGTTCCCTGCAGACGTCGGAGATCGTCGAGGCGCAAGCCCACGGCTGGTACTTCTACATGCTGATCCCGAGCTTCGTGATCTACCTGATCTCGATGGTCGGCGAGACGAACCGCGCGCCGTTCGACCTCCCGGAGGCCGAATCGGAGCTGGTCGGCGGGTTCCACACCGAGTACAGCTCGATGAAGTTCGCGATGTTCTTCCTCGCCGAGTACGTGAACATGGTCATCGTCTCGGCGTTCTGCACCACGCTGTTCCTCGGCGGCTGGCGGTTCCCGTTCGTCGGCGACGACTCGCCGCTGAACCAGAACTGGTGGCCGATGCTCTGGTTCTTCGCCAAGACCTTCATCCTGCTGTTCTGCTTCATCTGGCTGCGCGGCACGCTGCCGCGGCTGCGCTACGACCAGTTCATGCGCCTGGGCTGGAAGGTCCTGGTGCCGATCAACCTGGTCTGGATCCTCGTGGTCGTGGCCATCAGGACGATCCAGTGGAGCTGGCCGCAGATCCTCGTCGGCGTCGGTGTCGTCCTGGTGGTGCTGGTGCTGATCAGCCTCGCGGTGCCGAACAAGAAGGTGGAGGAAGGCGACTACGTCGACCTCACGGGCGGCGGCTTCCCGGTGCCCCCGCTGGACCTGCAGGTCCCCGAGAGCACTCCGCGCCAGAAGGCGCTGGCCAAGGCGGAGGCGAGGGCGGCGCGGCGCAAACCCGCGGGCGTCACCGCTTCGCCAGCACAGGAAGGGGCAGACAATGGGGGCAACTGACTTCCTCAACCCCATCAAGGGTTTCGGCGTCACCTTCGGGATGATGTTCAAGAAGGTCGCCACCGAGGAGTACCCGGAGGCCGGCGCCCCGGCCGCGCCGCGGTACCACGGTCGCCACCAGCTCAACCGCCACCCGGACGGGCTCGAGAAGTGCGTCGGGTGCGAGCTGTGCGCCTGGGCCTGCCCGGCCGACGCGATCTTCGTCGAAGGTGGCGACAACACCGAAGAGGCGCGGTACTCGCCGGGTGAGCGCTACGGCAAGGACTACCAGATCAACTACCTGCGCTGCATCGGCTGCGGGTTGTGCATCGAGGCCTGCCCCACGCGGTCCCTGACGATGATCAACTTCTACGAGCTCGCCGACGACGACCGCCAGCGGCTCATCTACACGAAGGAAGACCTGCTCGCCCCGCTGCTGCCCGGCATGGAGCAGCCGCCGCACCCGATGCGCCTGGGCGACAACGAGCAGGACTACTACGTGAACGGTCCTGAACTGGCCAAGGCGCAGCAGCAGGAGGCGCAGTGATGATCGCGCAGCTGCTCGCGCAGGCGCCCGCCGCCGCGTCGTCCTCGGTGTCGGTCGGCGAGGCCATCGCGTTCTGGATCCTCGGCCCGCTCTCCCTGCTGGGCGCGCTGGGGATGATCTTCTCCCGCAACGCCGTGCACTCGGCGCTGTGGCTCGTCCTGACGATGCTGAGCCTGGGCGCGCTGTACATGACGCAGTCGGCGCCGTTCCTCGGGTTCACACAGGTCATCGTCTACACCGGCGCGATCATGATGCTGTTCCTGTTCGTGCTGATGCTGGTCGGCCGCGAGAGCTCCGACTCCGTGGTCGAGGTGCTGCGCGGGCAGCGGCTCGCGGCGACGGTGCTCGGCATCGGGCTCGCCGCCCTGATCGCCGCCGGTGTCTTCCGCTCGCTGGTGAACGTGACACCGGCCCCGGCGCTCGACCCGTACGCCGCCACCGGCGGTGGCGCGGGTGGCCTCGGGCGGATCATCTTCACGCAGTACCTGTTCCCGTTCGAGCTCACGTCGGCGCTGCTCATCACCGCCGCGCTCGGCGCGATGGTGCTGGCGTTCACCGACCGCGGCAAGCGCGGCGGCAAGCTGCCGCAGCGCGAACTGGTCAAGCTGCGCTTCCGCGGCGAGCACGACCGCCCGTCGCCGCTGCCCGGCCCGGGTGTGTTCGCCACGGCCAACTCGGTCGCCGTCCCGGCGCTGCTGCCCGACGGATCCATCGCGCCGGAATCGCTCTCGGCGATCATCGAGTCCACCTCGGCGCTCGAGCTCATGCGCGAGCGCAAGCTCATCGCGGACGAGGGCCCCAAGCCCGACGCGCACGCGCTGGTCGGCGGGAAGCCGTCGGAGAACGGCTCCGCCGCGGCCGGCGCTGACGAAGAAGGGGAAGGAAAGTGACCCCGAGCTACTACCTCCTGTTGTCGGCGTTGCTGTTTTCCATCGGCGCCGTGGGCGTCCTGGTGCGCCGCAACGCGATCGTCGTGTTCATGTGCATCGAGCTGATGCTGAACGCGGTGAACCTCACCCTGGTCACGTTCGCCCGCATCAACGGCGGGCTCGACGGCCAGGTGATGGCGTTCTTCGTGATGGTCGTGGCCGCCGCCGAAGTCGTGGTGGGCCTGGCGATCATCATGTCGATCTTCCGCACCCGGCGCTCGGCCTCGGTCGACGACACGAACCTGCTGAAGTACTGAAGGGGAAGACCGAGTGACCGCATCATCGTGGCTGCTGGTGGCCCTTCCCGCCCTCGGCGCCCTGATCCTGCTTCTTGCCGGGAAACGGGCGAGGGCGTGGGGGCACCTGCTCGGCACCGCCACCGTTCTCCTGGCCTTCGTCTACGGCGTGATCCTGTTCTTCTCGACGGACGGCGCCGCGACCGAGAACGTCAACCTGTACTCGTGGATCCCGGTCGGCCAGCTGCAGGTGGACTTCGGGCTGCGCATCGACGCGCTGTCGCTGACGTTCGTCCTGCTGATCACCGGCGTCGGCATGCTGATCCACTTCTACTCGATCGGCTACATGGCCGAGGACGAGGGCCGGTACCGCTTCTTCGCGTACCTCAACCTCTTCGTCGCCTCGATGCTGATCCTGGTGCTGGGCAACAGCTTCGTGACGCTGTACCTCGGCTGGGAAGGCGTGGGTCTCGCGTCGTACCTGCTCATCGGCTGGTACCAGAACCGCCCGTCCGCGGCGACCGCCGCGAAGAAGGCGTTCCTGATGAACCGCGTCGGTGACGTCGGGCTGGCGCTGGCGATCTTCCTGATGTTCAAGTACACCGGCTCCACCGGGTACACCCAGGTCTTCGCGGGCCTGACCAACGGGCAGATCCCGCCGGCGGCGATCACCGCGATCGGCATCCTGCTGCTGCTCGGCGCGTGCGGCAAGTCCGGCCAGTTCCCGCTGCAGGCGTGGCTGCCGGACGCGATGGAAGGCCCGACCCCCGTGTCGGCCCTGATCCACGCCGCAACAATGGTCACGGCGGGCGTTTACCTGGTCGCCCGCTCCAACGTCATCTACAGCGCCACGCCGGACGGCCGCCTGATCGTGACGCTCGTCGGCGCGGTGACGCTGCTGATCGGGTGCATCGTCGGGTGCGCGTACGACGACATCAAGAAGGTGCTCGCGTACTCCACCGTCAGCCAGATCGGCTACATGATGCTGGCGGTCGGCCTCGGGCCGGGCATCTACGCGCTCGGCATCATGCACCTCGTGGCCCACGGCTTCTTCAAGGCCGGGCTGTTCCTCGGGGCCGGTTCGGTCATGCATGGCATGAACGACGAGGTCGACATGCGCAAGTTCGGCGGCCTGGCCAAGAAGATGCCGATCACGTTCGTCACCTTCGGCCTCGGTTACCTCGCGCTGATCGGTTTCCCGTTCCTCGCGGGCTACTACACGAAGGACGCGATCATCGAGGCCGCGTTCGGCCAGGAGGGCTGGCGTGGCTGGGTGTTCGGCCTCGCGGGCATCATCGGCGCCGGGCTCACCGCGTTCTACATGACGCGCCTGATGATGATGACCTTCTTCGGCAAGTCGCGCTGGAAGGAGATCAAGAGCACCGACGGGCGCGACTTCCACCCGCACGAGTCCAAGCCGATCATGTGGGTTCCCATGGTGATCCTGGCGATCGGCTCGGTCGGCTCCGGCGCGTTCTTCGCGACCCGCGATCGGTTCGAGAACTGGCTCGCCCCGACCGTCGGCGCGTACCACGAGGCCGAGCACACGCCGATCCCGTCGTGGACGGTGCCGGTGCTCACCCTCGTGCTGGCCGCGATCGGTGTTCTGGTGGCAGTGCTGGTCTTCCGCCCCTCGCGCGACATCCCGGTCGAGCGCCCGCAAAACGTCTCCTGGATCGTCCGGGCGGCGCGCAAGGACCTGTACGGCAACGCCCTGAACGAAACGCTCGTCGCCCGCCCGGGCACCTGGCTCGCTCGGGCGCTGGTGTACGTCGACAACCGCGGGGTCGACGGGGCGGTCAACGGCCTCGCTGCGGCCCTCGGCGGCGGGTCCGGCCGGCTCCGGCGCATGCAGACCGGGTTCGTCCGGTCGTACGCGCTGTCCATGCTCGGCGGCACGTTCCTGCTTCTGGCGGCCCTTCTGCTGGTGAGGTTCTCCTGACATGACTTGGCTCCTGGCGCTCATCCTGCTGCCGCTGGTCGGCTCGCTGGTGCTGGCGTTCCTGAAGGGGAACGACCGGGCCGCGATCGCGACCGCGCTGGTCGTGTCCATTGTGGAATTCCTGCTGATCATCCCGTTCTGGGCGAGCTACTCGCCTTCGGGCGCGCGGATCCAGCAGGCCACCTCGATGGACTGGATCCCCACCTTCGGCATCCACATCTCGTTCGGCACCGACGGCATCTCGCTGATCATGATCGCGGTGATCGCCCTGCTCGTGCCGATCGTGGTGGGCGCGCTCGGACTCACCGACAAGCTCCCGGCCGGCCGCAGCGCCGGCGGGTTCCTGTCGCTGATCCTGCTGCAGGAGGCGATCACGATCGGCGTCTTCGCGGCGACCGACGTGTTCCTCTTCTACGTGCTGTTCGAGATCATGCTGATCCCGATGTACTTCCTGATCGGCGGCTACGGCGGCGCGAACCGGCAGTACGCGGCGGTGAAGTTCTTCCTGTACTCGTTCCTCGGCGGCCTGATCATGCTGGCCTCGGCGATCGGCGCGTACTCGCTGTCGGCGGACAAGCTGGGCCACGGCACGTTCGACTGGGCCACCCTGGTCACCGTGGTGCGGGACGCGCCGACGAGCACGCAGATCTGGCTGTTCCTCGGCTTCTTCCTCGCGTTCGCGATCAAGGCGCCGCTGGTGCCGTTCCACACCTGGCTCCCGGACGCCGCGGGCCAGGCCCCGATCGGCGTCGCGGTGCTGCTGGTCGGTGTGCTCGACAAGGTCGGCACGTTCGGCTTCCTGCGCTACTGCCTGCCGATGTTCCCCGAGGCGAGCAAGGCGCTGGCGCCGCTGGTGCTGGTCCTGTCGGTGATCGGCGTCATCTACGGCTCGATCCTCGCCGCGGGGCAGTCGGACATGAAGCGGTTCATCGCCTACGTCTCGATCGCCCACTTCGGGTTCATCGCGCTCGGCATCTTCACCTTCAACGAGCAGGCCATGGTCGGTTCGGTGTCGTACATGCTGAACCACAGCCTCTCGACCGGGATGCTGATCGTGGTGATCGGCCTGATCGTGATGCGCGGCGGGTCCACGCGGATCTCCGACTACGGCGGCATGGCGAAGGTGACCCCGCTGCTCGGCGGGATGTTGCTGATCGCCGGCCTCTCGGCGCTGTCGCTGCCGGGCACCAACTCGTTCATCAGCGAGTTCCTGGTGCTGCTGGGTTCCTTCGTGACGCAGCCGGTGTACACGATCATCGCGACGGTCGGCATGGTGCTCGCCGCGGCCTACGTGCTGTGGCTCTACCAGCGGATCATGCAGGGGCCGGTGCGCGGTGACGCGCTCGTCGGCGTCGGCGGCGGCCCGGGCACCGCGATGGCGCCGGAACTCGGCGCCAAGAAGGCCATCAAGGACCTCGGCGTCAAGGAGATCGCGATCCTCGCGCCGCTGGTTTTCCTCATCATCGGCCTGGGCTTCTACCCCAAGCCGCTGCTCGACACGATCACCCCGTCGGTGCAGGCGACGCTGTCTGCCGTGCAGGGAGGCAAGTAACCCGTGCTCGACATGTTCCTGACCCAAGCGCCGGCGCAGCTGCCGACGCCGTCGGTCGACTACGCCGCAGTCCTGCCGCTGCTGATCATCTTCGGCGTGGCGTGCGTCAGCGTGCTGGTGGAGGCGTTCGCGCCGAAGTCCACGCGCTACGGCATCCAGGTCTTCGTGAGCCTGCTCGCGATCGTCGCGGCTGGCGTCTCGCTGGTGCTCTACGCGACGCGCACCTCGCCGAAGGGGGGCGTGACCACCTTCTCGGGTGCCATCTCGGTGGACCGGCCGTCGCTGTTCCTCTGGGGCACGCTGCTCCTGCTGGCGCTCGGCGCGGTGTTCCTCATCGCCGACCGCAAGGTCGAGCCGGGCGGCGCGTTCGTGGCGCAGGCCGCGATCAGCCCCGGCACGGTGCAGGACCGCGCGCAGGTCGCGCAGGCGACGAGGTCGCAGACCGAAGTGTTCCCGCTGACGCTGTTCGCGCTCGGCGGCATGATGGCCTTCACCGCGGCCAACGACCTGCTGACGATGTTCATCGCCCTCGAGGTGCTGAGCCTGCCGCTGTACCTGATGTGCGGCCTGGCCCGGCGGCGCAGGCTCATCTCGCAGGAGTCGGCGGTGAAGTACTTCCTGCTGGGTGCGTTCTCCTCGGCGTTCTTCCTCTACGGCCTCGCGCTGCTCTACGGCTACGCGAACTCCGTGAAGCTCGCCGACATCGCCAACGCCGCCGCCGGCTCGGACCGCTCGGACACGCTGCTGTTCGCCGGCCTCGGCCTGCTCGTGGTGGGCCTGCTGTTCAAGGGTTCGGTCGGCCCGTTCCACACCTGGACGCCGGACGTCTACCAGGGCGCCCCGACGCCGGTCACGGGCTTCATGGCCGCGTGCACGAAGGTCGCCGCGTTCGGCGCGATCCTGCGCGTGCTGTCGGTCGCGTTCTCCTCGACCAGCTGGGAGTGGCGCGGCGTGCTGTGGGCCGTCGCGATCATCTCGATGGCGATCGGCGCGATCCTCGGCCTCACGCAGACCGATGTGAAGCGCATGATCGCGTACTCCTCGATCGCCCACGCGGGCTTCCTGCTCGTCGGCGCCATCGCGATGACCGAGGACGGCCTGTCGAGCACGCTGTTCTACCTGCTCGCCTACGGCTTCACCACGCTGGCGGCGTTCGGCGTGATCAGCCTGGTGCGCGACGGCAGCGGGGAGGCCACGCACCTGTCGGCCTGGGCGGGGCTCGCGAAGCGCTCGCCGGTGCTGGCGGGCGTGTTCACGTTCCTGCTGCTGGCCCTCGCCGGCATTCCGCTGACGAGCGGCTTCGTGGGCAAGTTCGTGGTGTTCTCCGCGGCGCTGTCCGACGGCATGGCCCCGCTGGTGGTCGTCGCACTGGTCTTCAGCGCGGTGGCGGCGTTCTTCTACCTGCGCGTGATCGTGCTGATGTACTTCTCCGAACCCGCCGCCGACGGCCCGACGGTCGCCATCCCGGGCGGCTTCACCACGGCGGCCATCACGCTCGGTGTGGTGGTCACGCTGGTGCTCGGCCTGGTGCCGACCTTCGCCTTGAACTGGGCGGCTTCAGGCGGCTTCGCTGGGTAATTGGCCTCGGCTTCTGTGTTTTTGGCCTCGGCTTCGCCGAGGCGGCGAGATCGCCGTTGAGCCGGCTTCTTCCTCACGATGTGCTCGGCCCCGGGGGGCCGAACACATCGTGAGGAAAAAACCGGCGCGATCTCGCGGTGTGGTTCAGTAGGTGGGGGAGGCCGTCGCGGAGCTTTCCGTGGCGGCCTTTGTCATGTCCGGCCGATAAGCTTCCTCACATGGTGATCGATCGGGTGCGGATCACGGATGTGCTGGGGTTCCGCGGTGCCCGCACGGTGGACCTGCGGCTGCCCGGACCGGGCTGGATCGTGCTCGCCGGGCGCAACGGGTCGGGCAAGACGACGTTCCTGCGCGCGCTGGCGCAGGCGATCGTGCAGCCGCCGTTCGCCGAAGGGCTGGTCGGTGAGGGCAGCTCGATCGACGTCGAGGTGGTGGGCGAGGGGCCCGCGTTCTGCGCCGGCTACGGGCCGTTCCGGCGGCTGGCCGGGGGCGCGCCGGAGGCGCAGTCGCTGATGCGGGGCGAGTTCGCGCGCGTGGCGAGCCTGTTCAGCGAGGACGCGTCGCTGGCCGAGGGTGTCGCGTGGCTGATCAACCAGCACCTGCGCGCGCTGGAGGGCAAGGCGGGCGCGCGGGAGCTGAAGGACGCCGTGCTGGGGCTGCTGGGCGACGGCCTGCTGCCCGACGGCTACCGCGTGCACGACGTCGATTCCGACGGCCTGTGGGTGTCCTACCGCGGCGACCGCTTCCCGCTGCGCGAGATGAGCGACGGGTACCGCACGGTCACGGCGCTGGTCGTCGACCTGGTGCGCCAGCTCGCGGAGGCCGGACTCGGGGTGGACGCGCCGGGTGTGGTGCTGATCGACGAGGTCGACGCGCACCTGCACGTGTCGTGGCAGAAGCGGATCGGGCCGTGGCTCAAGGCGCACTTCCCGCGGATCCAGTTCGTGGTGAGCACGCACAGCCCGTACGTGTGCCAGGCGGCCGATCCGGGCGGGCTGATCCGGCTGCCGGGGCCGGACGAGCAGGAGCCGCCGCGCGTGGTGTCCGACGAGCTGTACCAGCGCGTGGTCTACGGCAGCGGCGACGACGCCGTGCTGTCGGACCTGTTCGGGCTCGACACCCCGTACTCGCCGCGGGCCGTCGAGCTGCGCGAGCACCTGGCGGAGCTGGAGCTGCTCGTGGCGACGGGCCAGGCGGACGCCGCCGGCGTGCGGGAGTGGGAGCAGCTGCGCCGGCGGCTGAGCAGTTCGCCACCCAGCCGGGTCGAGGACGTGACGCGGAACTTCGACGAACGGTGATCGCGCTGCGCCGGGTGGCGCTGCCGGCCGCGGTGTCTTCGGAGCTCTTGCGGTTGACGGCGCGGATTCCGCACGGGGACACGAAAACCGCGCGTCGCTTGTGGACTTCCGCCCGCGGGGCCCGGCGGGCGATCCGCGCCCAGCTCGCCGCGATGGCCTCGGGCCGCGGCTACTGCATGTACTGCGGCGACGGCCTCGGGTCCACTGTGGACCACTTCGAACCGGTCGCCCGCGCTCCGCGTCGCGCGTTCGACTGGCTGAACCACCTGCTGGCGTGCGAATTCTGCAACAGCCACCACAAACGCGACCGGTTTCCCGTCGACCCGGCGGGGGAGCCGCTGCTGATCGACCCCACCGTCGACGACCCGCTGGACCACCTCTTCCTGGTGCTGTCCATCGGGACCTACCGCGCCCTCACCGACAAGGGCCGCGCGACGATCGACGTGTGCGGCCTGAACCGCCCCCTGCTGGAACGCGGCCGCGCCGCCGCCGTGGAGCAGGTGGCCGCCCTCGTGACGCACTGGTGGGTCGGCTCGGAGGACGTCCGCCGCCGCGCCGTCTGGACCCTGCAGGACCAACCGCACGCCGACGTCCTGCACGCCATGCTGCGCCAGGCCTCCCTGCCGGGCGCCGCCCGCGTCCTGAGCCCAGACCTCGTCCCCCTGCTCCAAGACCCGGCCCTGCGCACCGCCCTGCTGACGTGAAACCTCCCCGCGGTGCTCGCGGGGAGGCCCGGCCGCGCGACCCCTCGGGCGGCACTGGCGGCGGTGCTTCACGATCAGCTACTGCGCATCGCCCTGGTGAGGGAAAGGAACTCAACCACACCGCGAGATCGCGCCGGTTTTTTCCTCATGATGTGTTCGGCCCCCCAGGGCCGAGCACATCATGAGGAAGAAGCCGGCTCAAAGGCGATCTCGCCGCCTCGGCGAAGCCGAGGCAATTTACACAGTCGGTGAGCACGAAGTGCGACCGACGCTAAGAGAGCCAGTGATGCCCGAGGCGGGCGCGAAGTCGATGCGCAGCATGGTGAGGCTGATGCTGCCGTCGCCGGGGAGGGTCTGGGTGTTGAAGACCGCGTTGGCCAGCACGGTGCCGTTCGACTTGGTGATGGGCTTGGTGTAGCCCGCCGGGATCGGCGACGGGAGGCCGGTGATGCCCGCGAGACCGCTGAACGTCCAGTTCGCGTTCGTCTGCCGCTGCACCGCGTCGCACGTGACGGTGTAGCTCGCGAGCCGGATGCGCGGCCCGCCGGCGCTCACGAGTGCGGAGAGCTCGAAGTTCTTCCCCGTGGCCGTCGATTTGGTGCTGGTCGTGTCGTTGTCCGGGTCCACGACGGTGGTCGTGCACGAGGACGTCCCGCCCCCGAACGTGATCCCCGGCTTGCTCACGGCGCCCGCCGACGCGCTCGTCGGCCCCTCCACCGCGCACGGCGCCAGCGCCGGCACCGTCACCGTGGTCGCGCCCTTGGTGAAGCTCGCTTCACCGAGGTCCGCCACCCCGGCGGGCGTGTCCGCGTGCGCCATCCCGCCCGTGACCACGCCCCCGGCCACCACAACCGCCGCGACGAGCCCCGCTCGCCTGCTGTTCCCGCGCATGCTTGTCCTCCGCTGTGCCGTTCTGTCGACCGGGCCGCTCTCCCCGCTGTCCGGAGCGCGCCGGTGATCTCCCACTGAGTGAATATCCGCGCGCCCGTTTCGCCCGTTGCGCTGCAGAGCGTTGATCACCCGTCCGTGCGGGTGGTTCAACCCGTTCGTGGTTCACGAGGTGTCCGGCTCGGTGGGAGAACGGCCATCGGCCCCCGATGTCATGTTCGTCACCGTTTCCCCTGGACAGCGGGTAAACGGCGGGCCTGGGGTAGCCACTACTCTGAAGGCCGGAAACCTGCCGGCGCATGAGAGAGCGGAGCCGACGTGTCTGTGTCTTCACCACCCCCGGGGGCGGGAGCCGCCGCTGCGCGGGATGGCGCTGTCGAGGACCTGCGCGCGACCGTCGGGCTGCAGATCGAGGACGAGGACCTGCTGAGGGCGGTCGCCGGGGGACTGGCCGACGTCGAGGCGATGCTGCGCGACGTCGTGAAGAGCGACGTGCAGGCGGTGCACGACGCGGCGTTGCACCTGGTCGAGGCGGGGGGCAAACGTTTCCGTCCCCTGTTCACGCTGCTGTCGGCGCAGTTCGGGCCCAAGCAGGGTGAGCACGTGCTCATCGCGGCCGCCGCGGTGGAGCTGGTGCACCTGGCGACGCTGTACCACGACGACGTGATGGACGAGGCGACCATGCGGCGCGGCGCGGAGAGCGTCAACGCGCGCTGGGACAACACCGTCGCGATCCTGACCGGCGACTTCCTCTTCGCCCACGCCTCTCGCCTGGTCGCGGACCTCGGCACCGACGCGGCGCGCATCATCGCCGAAACGTTCGGCGAGCTCGTGACCGGCCAGATGCGCGAGACGGTCGGCCCGGGCCCCGGCGACGACCCCGTCGAGCACTACCTCACGGTCATCGCGCAGAAGACCGGCTCGCTGATCGCGACGTCCGGGCGCTTCGGCGGCATGATGTCCGGGGCGCCCGAGGAGTACATCCAGGCGCTGTGCCGGTTCGGGGAGATCATCGGCACCGCGTTCCAGATCTCGGACGACATCATCGACATCGCGTCGCCGTCCGACGAACTCGGCAAGGTGCAGGGCACTGACCTGCGCGAAGGCGTCCGTACGCTGCCCATGCTGTACGCGCTGGCCGACCCGGCCACCGATCCGCGGCTCGTGGAGCTGCTCGCCGGCCCCATCACCGAGGACGCGCTGGTCGAGGAGGCCCTCGAGCTCTTGCGAAGTTCTCACGGACTCGAACGCGCGCGCGTCACCCTTTCCGACTACGCTTCGCGAGCACGTGCCGAGCTCACAGCGCTGCCCGCTTCCCCTGCGCGCGATGCCTGCGAGTCGGTCGCCGACTACCTGGTCGCGCGAACGCACTAAAAGGGGCAGGGAAGATGTCCATTTTCGGACAGGTCTGGTTGTGGAGCCTGCTGGCGTTCTTCGTCGGCGCTCTCGTGGCCTGGTTGGTCCTCGTGTTGCCGGCGCGCAAGCGGGTCCGCGAGCTGGAGGAAGCACTGGCCGCGGCGCACGCCGAGAACGCGCGCACGCCGGCCAACGCGGCGGCCCTGGCCGCGACCGGCACCGCGGTGCTGGCGCCGGTCGCGCCGGAGTTCCCGGAGTCTTCGGCGCCCGCGATGTCGTCGATGTCGTCGATGTCCTCCCGGTCTTCGCTGTCCTCGCTGCCCTCGGAGTATTCGGACGACGATCACGACTTCGCCGAGCCGGACCTCACGCCGTCGTGGGCCCGCGACGAGCGTGAGCACGCCCCGACCGAGCTGATCAGCGCGACGCCGTCGGCCGGGTTCGAGCCCGAGGCCGAGTACGAGGCGGAGTACCGGACGGCGCCGGACCCGGAGTCCGTCGCCGACGACTTCGAGCCGGCCCCCGCGCCGTCCTCCGTGGACAGTGGCGCCGCGTACCGCGCAGCCGCGACCGAATACCTGAACCCCGTCTCCCGAGATGCCGGCAGCGGTTACCACGCGGCGCCGGAGCCGGCGTTCGAAGCGGACGAAGAGGACCACGGCAGCGGCTACCACCGCGCGCCGGAGCCGGCGTCGATCGAGAGCAAGCTCGAGCCCGGATCTTCCTTCGGCGCTCCCGACGAATCGGTGTCGCTGTTCCAGCAGCCCGCGCCCGCCCCGGAAACGGCCGAATCGGACTGGTTCACCCAGGAACGCTCACCCTTCGAAGAGCCCGGCGACCACGAAGAAACCGGCAGCAGCTACCTCGAAGAACACGAGGCCACCGAGCACCTCACGCCCGCCCCGGCACCGGGCGCCGTCGCGGAACCCGCGCCAGAGCCGGTGGAGCCAGTGGAGTCCTCTGTGGAATCTGCGGGGTCCACAGAGGACGCTGTCGAGGACGCGCTGGAGCCGGGCGCCCTGCCGAAGCGCCAGCCGCGCGAATCCCCCCGCGGCGGGTTCGAGCCGCCGCGGCCGATCGAGCCGTCGATGCGCTCGGTCGAACGCCGGGAACCCGAGCTCACGGGCGCCCAGAGCGGCTCGCTGTTCGAACCGTCGGTGCAGCCCAACCAGGTCGCCGCCGCCATGGCGGCGCCCGAACCCCCGCCGGCCCGCGAGACCCCGGAGGACTCCGTGCCGCCCGGCCCGTTCGGCCCGGGCTCCGCGATGCCCCGCCCGGGCGGCGGCCGCCCCTCCGAAGCCTTCACGATCAAAGCGAGCGTCACCGCGCTGCGCTACTGCACCGACGAATCGCCCCAATTCCCGCGCATGGTGGCCGAAGTCTGGTTCCGCACCTCGGCCGATGCGGAACGCGTAGGCTTCCGGCCGCTGTAATTTTGGCCCCGGCTTCGCCGGGGCGGCGCGATCTCGCGGTGTGGTTGCCTCGGTGTGGAGTGGACTATCCATAGTGGATAGGTCGGGCGCTGCAGCGCGTCGGAACTCGGGTTGACCGGCTGGAGTTTGTTGTCCGAGTGGGAGGATCTGCCGACTGTCGTTCGGGCGCGCAACCGGTCGGTTGCCGGTCGTTGGAGTCGAAGTCGCAATTGCAGAAGGGCCTCCTCGCGGGAGCGAGGAGGCCCATTCTTGGCGGGGCTTTAAACGACGGTCCAGGTGTCCTTGCCGCGAAGGAGGCCCTGGAGGTCGGGGGTGCGGGCGGCGCGGGCTTCGTCCACCTGGGCGCGGGCGGCGTCGTCGTAGGTGGGGCGTTCGACGGAGCGCAGGATGCCCGTGGGGACGTGGTTGAGGTTCTGGTCGCCGAGGCGGGAGAGCGCGAAGGCGTAGGCCGTGTCGGGGATCGACGGGTCGTGGACGACGAGGTTGTCCTCGCCGATGTCGGTGACCTTGGCGACCTCCAGGCCGCCCCAGCCGCTGCGGGTGACGCCGAGTTCGCCCTCCGGGCCGAAGCGGATGGGCTCGCCGGAGCGCAGCGGGATGAGGCGCGTGGCGGCCTCGTCCTTGTCCTTCAGCACGTCGAACGCGCCGTCGTTGAAGATGGGGCAGTTCTGGTAGATCTCGACGACGGCGGAGCCACGGTGGCGGGCCGCCGCCTCGAGCACCTCGGTGAGGCCCTTGCGGTCGGAGTCCAGCGCGCGGCCCACGAACGACGCCTCGGCGCCGATGGCCAGCGACAGCGGGTTGAACGGCGTGTCCACCGAACCCATCGGGGTCGACTTGGTGACCATGCCCTGGCCCGACGTCGGCGAGTACTGGCCCTTCGTGAGGCCGTAGATCCGGTTGTTGAACAGCAGGATCTTGATGTTCACGTTGCGGCGCAGCGCGTGGATCAGGTGGTTGCCGCCGATGGACAGCGCGTCGCCGTCGCCGGTGACGACCCACACCGACAGGTCCGGGCGCGTGGTCGCGAGACCGGTCGCGATCGACGGCGCGCGGCCGTGGATCGAGTGCATGCCGTAGGTGTTGAGGTAGTACGGGAAGCGCGACGAGCAGCCGATGCCCGAGATGAACACGATGTTCTCGCGCTTGAGGCCCAGCGTCGGCAGGAACGACTGCACGGCGTTGAGCACCACGTAGTCGCCGCAGCCGGGGCACCAGCGCACTTCCTGGTCGGACTTGTAGTCCTTGGCCTTCTGCGGTTCGTCGGTGGTGGGGACCAGGTCCAGACCGCCGAGCTGTGGCAGTCCGAGGTCGATGGCGGTCACTTGACGCCCTCCGGGACGGTGCTGGTGATGATGTCGGCGAACACGTTCTGCAGCTCCTCGGCCTTGAACGGCAGCCCCGCGACCTTGGTGTACGAGTGCACGTCCACCAGGAACTTTGCCCGCAGCAGCAGCGCGAGCTGGCCCAGGTTCATCTCCGGGACCACGACCTTGTCGTAGGACCGGAGCACGTCACCGAGGTTGCGCGGCAGCGGGTTCAGGTGCCGCAGGTGCGCCTGCGCGATCGGCATGCCGAGCTTCCGCACGCGCCGGCACGCCGCGCCGATCGGGCCGTACGACGAGCCCCAGCCCAGCGCCAGGACGCGGGCCTTGCCGCCGGACGGGTCGTCGACCACCAGGTCGGGCACGTCGATGCCGTCGATCTTCGCCTGGCGCAGCCGCACCATCTTGTCGTGGTTGTCGGGGTCGTAGGAGATGTGGCCGGTCCGGTCGGCCTTCTCGAGCCCGCCGATGCGGTGCTGCAGCCCGGGCGTGCCCGGCACGGCCCACTCGCGCGCCAGCGTCTCGGGGTCGCGCACGTATGGCCAGAACTCGCCGGAGCCGGCCGAAGCACCGTCGGAATTGGGTTCCTTCGCGAACTCGACGCGCAGGTCGGGCAGGTTCGCGACGTCCGGGACCAGCCACGGCTCGGAGCCGTTGGCGATCGCGCCGTCGGACAGCAGCAGCACCGGCGTGCGGTACTTCAGCGCGATCCGCGTGGCCTCCAGCGCCGCGTCGAAGCAGTCGGCCGGCGAGAGCGGCGCGATGATCGGCACGGGCGATTCGCCGTTGCGGCCGAACATCGCCTGCAGCAGGTCGGCCTGCTCCGTCTTGGTCGGCAGGCCCGTCGACGGGCCGCCGCGCTGCACGTCGATCACGACGAGCGGCAGCTCCGTCATCACGCCGAGGCCGATGGTCTCCGACTTGAGCGCGATGCCCGGGCCCGAGGTCGAGGTGACGCCCAGCGCGCCGCCGTAGGACGCGCCCAGCGCCGCGCCGATGCCGGCGATCTCGTCCTCGGCCTGGAAGGTGATGATGCCGTAGTTCTTGTGCTTGGACAGCTCGTGGAGGATGTCCGACGCCGGCGTGATCGGGTAGGTGCCGAGCAGGATCTGGAGCCCGGACTGCTGGCCGGCCGCGACGATCCCGTACGCGAGCGCGGTGTTGCCGGTGATCTGCCGGTAGGTGCCCTTGTCGAGCTTCGCGGGGGCGACCTCGAACGTCGTCGCGAACGATTCGGTGGTCTCGCCGTAGTTCCAGCCGGCGCGGAAGGCCAGGATGTTGGCCTCGGCGATGTCCGGCTTCTTCGCGAACTTCTCCTTGAGGAACCGCTCGGTGCCCTCGGTCGGCCGGTGGTACATCCACGACAGCAGCCCCAGCGCGAACATGTTCTTGCACCGCTCGGCGTCCTTCTTGCCGAGGCCGGTGTCGGCCAGAGCGCCCTGCGTCAGTGTCGACATGGCGACGCGGTGGATCTGGAACGCCGAGAGCGTGTCGTCGTCGAGCGGGTCGTTGTCGTACCCGACCTTCACGAGGTTGCGCTTGGTGAACTCGTCGGTGTTGAGGATGATCGTGCCGCCGTGCGGAACGTCGCGCAGGTTCGCCTTGAGCGCGGCGGGGTTCATCGCCACCAGGACGTCCGGCCGGTCGCCCGGCGTGAGGATGTCGTAGTCCGCGAAGTGCACCTGGAACGACGAGACGCCGGGGATCGTGCCTTGCGGGGCCCGGATCTCGGCGGGGAAGTTCGGCATCGTCGACAGGTCGTTGCCGAAGGCCGCGGCCTCCGAGGTGAACCGGTCGCCGGTCAGCTGCATACCGTCGCCAGAGTCACCGGCGAACCGGATGACCACCCGGTCCAGTTTGCTGACTTCGGTGGACCTCGAGTTGGTCAAGGCGGCGTGGCCGTTGCCGGCCTCTGCGCCCCCAGGACCGCCGTTCGCACTCGTGCTCATTGGTCAGGGAATCCCTCTCTCCCGACGTGCTGCGACCCCCGGGTCGGCCCCCGGGGAAAACGCCCGCCCGGCGATGTCGGCTGGATCACCAGGCCACTCCCGAGGTTACTCGTCGGGGACTCGGGAGTTCCCGAAGTGTGGGGTACCCGGACTTCGAACCTGCTCGGCGCGGTAGCGGACGGGGCGGTTTGTGTTACCTGTAACCGATGGTAACGGTATTTCCAGGCGAACCGGAGTGACGCGCGTCTCCCACTGTTGGTGCAAACCGGCCGGGTCGGGTCCCGGATCGGCTGCGCACAGCACACCGGATGGCCCGGCGCGGCACAAATTTCCCGGGATGTGGGAAGAATTCGAAGGTGAACCCGGCCGATCGCGGTTTCCGATGACCGCCAGGGCATCGGTTCAGGACTGCGGATTCGGTGGCCGTTCCAACAGGCGGGACAGTACGACCGTCGACACGGTCCGGTCGACGATCTCGAGCCCGCGCAGCCGCTCGAGCGCCGTCTCGAGGTGGTGGATGTCGGCGGCACGGAGGTGGACGATCGCGTCCGCCGCGCCGGAGACCGTGTAGGCGGCGACGACCTCCGGCAGTGGTTCAAGCCGCGCGCGGATCCGCCCGGGCGCCACGTTGCCCTGGCAGTGGACCTCCACGAACGCCTCGGTGCCCCAGCCGAGCGCTTCGGGATCGACGACGGCCGTGAAGCCGCGCAGTACGCCCGTTTCCAACAGGCGGTCGACGCGGCGCTTGACCGCCGGAGCGGACAGTCCGACAACCTTCCCGATCTCCGCGTAGCTGGAGCGCGCGTTCGCCACGAGGCAGGAAACGATTCGCTGGTCGATGGTGTTCACACGCAATGTTTAGCAGGTATGTGCGCAGCGAACAGCGATTGATTGCGAATTTGGCCGACCTTACTCTGCAGTTATGCAGGCAGAGTCTGTGCAGCGCGTGCCCACCACCCGCCGTTACCTGATGTGCCCGCCGCGGTTCTTCGCGGTGGACTACGTGATCAACCCCTGGATGGACCCGACGCAGCCGGTCAGCGCCGACGTCGCCGTGGCCCAGTGGACGGAGCTGCGCGACACCTACCGCCGCCTCGGCCACACCGTCGAGGAGATCGAGCCGCAGCCGGGGCTGCCGGACATGGTGTTCGCCGCGAACTCGGGCACCGTCGTCGACGGGCGCGTGCTCGGCTCGCGCTTCCGGGCGCCGCAGCGCGCGGCCGAGGCCGAGCACTTCCGCCGCTGGTTCGTCGAGCACGGCTACCGCGACCTCACGATGCCGGAGCGGATCAACGAAGCCGAGGGCGACTTCGCCTGGACGGGCAAGCTGCTGCTCGCCGGTACCGGTTTCCGCACCGACCCCGCCGCGCACGGGGAGGCGCAGGAGGTGCTCGGCGTGCCCGTGGTGTCGCTGAACCTCGTCGACCCGCGCTACTACCACCTCGACACGGCGCTGTTCGTGCTCACCGAGGCGGACACTGGCACGGACAGCGTGCCGGCCCAGATCGCGTACTACCCGGACGCCTTCTCGCCCGGCTCGCGGCGCGTGCTGCGCCGGCTGTTCCCCGACGCCGTGATCGCCACGGCTGCCGACGCGGAGTGCTTCGGGCTGAACGGGGTGTCCGACGGGCGCAACGTCGTGCTGCCGCTGGAGGCCACCGGGCTCGGCGCGCAGCTGGAGGCCCGCGGCTACGAACCCGTCTACCTGGACGTTTCCGAATTGCGGAAGGCCGGCGGCGGCCCGAAGTGCTGCACTTTGGCGATCCGGAAATAACTTTGTGTAGATAGTGTAACTACTCCATTTGCTCCATCGATTAAGCGGAACACAGGAGGTCCAGCGGTCCGACCGGGACGAGGTGTGATGGTCAACTTCGCGGTGCACGGCATCGGCAGACCCCAGCGTGCACTCGACCCGGGGGAGGACGAACGCTGGATCACCGTCGACCAGTTCGACACCCTGCTCGACCTGGTGGGCACCCGGCCGGACGTCCGCCTGACCTTCGACGACGGCAACGTCTCCGACGTCGAAGTCGCCCTGCCGCGCCTGGTGGCCCGCGGCCTGCGCGGCGAGTTCTTCCCCCTGGCCGGCCGCGTCGGCTCGCGCGGCTTCGTCGACCGCTCCGGCCTCCGCGACCTCGTGGCGGCCGGCATGGACGTCGGCTCCCACGGCTGGGACCGGTTCGGAGCCGAGCGGTTCTTCGAAGAGCGAGTGCTGCGCCGCGAGCTGGACGTCGCGCCGCGCGTACTGGGGGAGCTGAGCGGTCGCCCGGTGTGCCGCTACGCGCTACCGCAGGGACGGGTGGATCGCCGCGTGCTCGGCCACTTGAAGGCGGCCGGCGCCACGCGGGTGTACGCCGGCGACCGCCGCCCCACCCGCGGCGGCGAGTGGCTGCAGCACCGCGTGGAGGTGCGCCACGACTTCGACCAGGCCTGGGCCGAAGACGCCCTCGCCCAAACCCGGCGACGCTGGTTCCTGGGCAAGTTCTCGAGCTTCTAGACCCACCCAAGGCGACCGCACCCCCACCTACGACACCGCCGCCGAACTACGCAGCAAGTCCTGCGCCCAGCCCCTGCCCGGCGCCTCGAACGGCGACGCACCGCGCGCATACGAATCTGCCGCCCGGCAGATCCACCGAGGATGTGCCCTGCCGCTGGCCGCCACTTCGTAACGGCGACGCACCACGCATACGACACCGCCGCCCGACTACCCAGCTGAGGATGCGCCCAGCCCCTGCCCGGCACCTCGATCCGAAGCTCCTCTACGGCCGCCGACCCCGTGTCAAGGCACGCTTTCCCGCCTTGACACGGGGTCAGCGGCCGTAGTCACACTCGAGCTTCAGGGTGCCTACGCCACGCAACACGCCCCCGCGCAGGACCGCATCAACCCACAACGCAACCGCCGCCCCCGCGCAGGACCGCATCCCCACGCACAACACAACACCACCCCCAAAACCCCACCAATGTCCCACTCCCCGGTACCTCAATTCCCACCTTTCGTGACCACTTCCCCGAACTAGCTGCGACTTCGACAAACCTCCCCGCCCAGTCGGAAAACCACTCACCCAAGAAGGGTTGTCACGCACCGCATCGAGGTGCATCCTGTGCGCTACGCCGCAACTGTAAGGAAACTTTCCTAACTAACAGGGAGCCTCGATGAGGAAGCTGATCCTGTTCGCGACCATGGCGATCGCCGCCACGGTCCTGCCCACAGCGGTGGCGTCGGCATCGGCAGCACCGGCAGCCGGGAACCCGGCCCAGACCACAGCCCAAGCACAACCCGCAGCCGGCCCCTCCGCAGCGCAGCTACTGGCCAAGATGAACAGCTGCAAGCAGATCTCGAACGGCAAGTACAAGACCGACGAGGACGCCGGCTCGACGACCGTCGCGGTGTGCGACGCGAACGGGGCGGTGTTCTGGAAGGCCGACATGGACATCGATTGCGACGGGCAGCGGACGTCGCAGTGCAACGAGGACACCGACTGCTGCTTCCAGGACGACACGGCGTTCCACCAGAGCGACGGGCAGCCGCTGAACGCCGCGGCGTTGCCCTACATCGTGGTGCCGAGTTCGAGCAGCACGTGGAACTACGGGTCGTCCGGGCTCAAGGGTGGCGGCAGCTGCGCGGTGATCTACAACGGCAAAGTCGAGTACACCGTGATCGGCGACACCGGGCCGACGGGGATCATCGGCGAAGCGTCGTACGCGACGGCCAAGGACCTCGGCATCAATCCGGATCCCTCGAACGGCGGTACGGACTCCGGCGTGACCTACCTCTGCTTCAAGAACTCCAAGGTTTCGCCGATCGAGAACCACGGTTCGGCGAACAGCACGGGGCAGAACCTCGCGAACCAGTTCGTGAGCAACAACTGAAATCAGCCATCGGCAAACGACCCGCGGCGCCGGGGAAGCATTCGCACGCTTCCCCGGCGCTTCGTCGCTTCTTGGCCGAAATGCCGCTACCGCAACGGAAAAAGCTGTCACCGGACCAACAAGAAGCCGAAACAGCGCGAAATCGATACGTGAATCCGGTTGCCATTCACCGAATGGCCTGAACGGGTAACGAACGGCCGCCGCGTGCCGACCAACCGGTCAGCGAATGCGGGCGGAGGTTCAAGCGTGAGGATCAGTGTCTTCGGGCTGGGGTACGTGGGGTGCGTGTCCGCGGCTTGTCTGGCGGGGCGCGGGCACGAGGTCGTCGGGGTCGACGTGAACCCGGTGAAGGTCGACCTGGTGACGCGCGGCAACGCGCCGGTGGTCGAGGAGCGCATCGGTGAACTGACGGCCGAGGTGGTGGCGTCGGGGGCGCTGCGCGCGACCACCGGCGTGGCCGAGGCGGTGGCGGCGACCGACGTGTCGCTGGTGTGCGTGGGCACGCCTTCGGCGCCCAACGGCAGCCTGTCCACCGAGTACCTCGAGCGCGTCGCCGAGCAGATCGGCGAAGCCTTGGCGCACAAGGAAACTCGCCACACGGTGGTGTTCCGCAGCACGATGCTGCCGGGCACGTGCCTCGACCTCCTCGTGCCGATCCTGGAGAAGGCCGGCGGCCGCACCGCGGGCGTCGACTTCGGCGTCGCGGTGAACCCGGAGTTCCTGCGCGAGGGCACCAGTGTGCGGGACTTCTTCGACCCGCCGAAGACCGTCATCGGCGAACTCGACGCGGCCAGTGGCGACATCGTCGCGGCGCTGTACGAGGGGCTGCCCGGCGACGTCTTCCGCGTGCCGATCCCGGTCGCGGAGATGACCAAGTACGCCGACAACGCCTTCCACGGCTTGAAGATCGGCTTCGCCAACGAACTCGGCGCCATCTGCCGCGCGCTGGGGCTCGACTCGCACCAGGTGATGGACGTCTTCCTCGCCGACCGCAAGCTCAACGTGAGCCCCGCGTACCTGCGCCCGGGCTTCGCGTTCGGCGGTTCGTGCCTGCCGAAGGACCTGCGCGGGCTGGTCTACGCCGCGCGCCGCGCCGACGTGTCGGTGCCGATCCTCGCGCACGTGCTGCCCTCGAACTCCGACCACCTGCAGCGCGCCTTCGACCTCGTCGCGCGCACCGGCAAGCGCAAGGTCGGCCTGTTCGGCCTGTCGTTCAAACCGGGCACCGACGACCTGCGCGAGAGCCCGCTCGTCGAACTCGCCGAACGCCTGCTGGGCAAGGGTTACGACCTCAAGATCTACGACGCGAACGTGAGCCTGTCGCGTCTGATGGGCGCCAACCGCGAGTACATCGATGCCCGGCTGCCGCACTTGGGCCAGCTGCTCGCGGGGTCGGTGGAGGAGGTGCTGGCGCACGCCGACGTGTGCCTCGTCGGCACCGCCGACCCGGCCGTGCTCGCGGCCCTGCCCCACGGCGGCGAGCAGACGCTCGTCGACCTCGTCCGCCTCCCCGACGCCGAGGTGCGCCGGGCCGAAGAGGGATACGTCGGCCTTGCCTGGTGACAAGAAGAAAGCGCTGATCCTGGTCGAGAACCTCTCGGTGCCGTTCGACCGCCGCGTGTGGCAGGAGTGCCAGACGCTGCGCGACGCCGGCTGGGAGGTGCACGTGATCTGCCCGCAGGGCACGAAACGCGACACCGAACCCGAGGCCGTGGTCGACGAGGTGCACATCCACCGGTACCCGCTGAAGGCGGCGACCGGTGGCCCCGCGGGGTACCTGCAGGAGTACGGCTCGGCGCTGTGGCACACGATCCGGGCAGCCCGCAAGGTCGGCCCGGTCGACGTCGTGCACGCCTGCAACCCCCCGGACCTGCTGTTCCTCGTCGCGCGCAGGCTCAAGCGCCAGGGTGCGAAGTTCATCTTCGACCAGCACGACCTCGTGCCGGAGCTCTACCTCTCCCGCTTCGACCGCGGCCAGGACCTGCTCTACCGCGGCGTCTGCGCCCTGGAGCGCTCGACCTACCGCGCGGCCGACGTCGTGATCGCCACCAACGAGAGCTACCGCCAGGTCGCGCTCATCCGCGGCGGCAAGCGGCCCGAGGACGTGTTCGTGGTCCGCAGCGCGCCCGTGGTCGAGCGGTTCCACGAGGTGCCCGTGGAACCCGAGCTCAAACGCGGCAAACCCCACCTGCTCTGCTACCTCGGCGTGATGGGGCCGCAGGACGGGGTGGACTACGCGTTGCGCGCGCTGACTTCCCTGCGCGACGAGATCGGCCGCACCGACTGGCACGCGGTGTTCGTCGGCGCGGGCGACACGTTCGACGACATGGTCGCGCTGTCGAAGGAACTGGGCCTGGCGAACCAGGTCGAGTTCACCGGCCGCGTGTCCGACGCCGACCTGCTGCGCTACTTGTCCGCGGCCGATGTGTGCCTGTCGCCCGACCCGCTCAACCCGCTCAACGACGTGTCGACGATGAACAAGGTCATGGAGTACATGGCCATGAGCAAACCGATCGTCTCGTTCGAGCTTCGTGAAGCGCGGGTTTCCGCGGGCGACGCGGCGCTCTACGCGCCGGCCAACGACGTCACCGAGTTCGCCAAGCTCGTGGCCGTGCTGCTCGACGACCCGCAGGAGCGCGCCCGCATGGGGGCGCTGGGGAAGGCGCGCGTCAGCGGCCCGCTGGCCTGGGAGAACTCACAGCAGGCGCTGCTCGCCGCGTACGTTCGCGCGATTCGCTGAGCCGCACGGTTGATCGCGAATTGAACAAGCTTCCTGCGTTCGGTGTAACCAACGCGTCGGGCCTGACGACGGGGTCAGTAACCGGTACGCCACTTCAACTGCCCGATGCGGGAGGGGGACCCCGATCTTGAGTGACGACGCGGTACGACTCTCCACAGTGGGGCAGGTCCTGCGGAGGCGCTGGCGGGCGCTGCTGATCCTGGTCGTCGTGGGAGCGGGGGTGGGCGCGGGGGCGTCGCTGGTGCTCTCGCCCGGCTACGAGACCACGGCCAGCGTGCTGCTGCAGGGCCCGCGCCAGGCCGACGAACTGCTCACCCAGGCCCAGGTGGCCACCAGCTCCGTGGTGCTCGACCGCGCCGGCGCGGCGCTGGGGCTGCGCGAGACCGGCACGGACCTGCAGAAGAAGGTGAGCGCCTCGGTGGCGCAGGGCAACGTCGTCGCGATCACCGCCGACGGCGACAGCCCGCAAAACGCGCAGCAGCTCGCCGACCAAGTCGCGAACGAGTTCGTGAAGTACTCCACGCAGCTGCTCGCCAACTCGGCCGACACGTCGGCGCAGCTGGCCCAGGAGCAGCGGGAAGCGCTGCGCCAGCAGGTGGCGCAGACCAACCAGCGCATCCTCGACCTGTCCCGTTCGGTGCAGGACGGGCAGACGGTTGAGGGCGTGCAGGTCCGCACCGAGTTGCAGGGGCTGCGGACCTCGCTCGAGCAGGCCATGAACAACCTCAACGCCGCCGACGCGGCCACGGGCGCCGGGAACATGGTCGTGATGGGGCCGTCGGAGAAACCGACGTCGGCCGCCGCACCGACCCTGCCCCAGCTCGCCGGCGGTGGGGCGATCCTGTTCTTCCTCATCGGGGTCCTCGGCTACCTGTTCGGTTCGCGCACCGACCGCCGGCTGCGCAGCGAAACCGAGATCGGTGCCGCGCTGGGCGCGCCCGTGCTGGCGAGCGTCGACGTGCCGGAGTCCGGCGAGCGCGAGCCGGCCGCCGGCGTCCGCGGGGTGCTGCGCCGGATCACCGGCAGCGACAGACCGTGGAACCTGCCGGAAGTGCCCGTGTCGGCCGACGACGCGAGCCGCGAACTGCGCTACCGCCGCGTGTTCGCGCGCCTCGGCGCCGACCGCGATGGCGTGCTGCGGCTGCTCGTGCTCGTCGCCGCCGGCGACGGTGCCGCGCGGCGGGCCGCCGAGCAGTTCGCGAAGGTCGCCCACTCCGAACGCGTGCGGGTGCAGCTCACCGTCACCGAGGTCGTGGTGGCCGCCGGCGTGCAGCCGACCGTGCCCGACGGCACCGACGGCGTGCTCGTGGTCCTCTCGCTCGGCACGCGCAGCGCGTGGGAGCTCGTGGCGGTCGCGGAGGCTTGCGCCGACGCCGGGCACGAAGTGCTGGGTGCGGTGCTGACCCGCCAGGTCCGCGTCACCGGAAAACCGCGCAGAGCACCCGCCGCGGCGGGTCCACCCCAGGTCCCGGTGGACCGCGACGTGATGGCAGGTTCGCCGTGACCACAGACAGGAATTCCTCGCCGCCCTTGATCGATCTGCAGCGGCTCGTCGTCGCCGTGCGCCGGCAACGCCGGCTGTGGCTGACCTTCGCGCTGCTGGGGCTCGTCGTCGGCGGCGCGGTCGCCGTGCTGCTGCCGGCTCCGCCGACCGCCGTCACGAAGGTCATCGTGATCCACCCGGACGACTCGCCGACCGACAGCGGCACGCTCATGCGCACCGACGTCGCCGTGCTGCAGACCGCGAAGATCGCTTCGGCGGCGCTGAAGAAGACCGGCAGCACCGAATCGACCGAAGACTTCCTGAAGGACTACGCCGGGCTCGGCCTCACCAACAACGTCCTGCAGGTGACGGTGAAGGCGAAGACGCCGACCGAGGCGCTGGCCAAGGCGCAGGCGCTGGCCGACGTCTTCATCGCCGACCACGTGCAGCGCAACCAGGCCGCCGCGACCGCGCAGGCGAAGGCGCTGCTCGACCAGCGAACCCAGGCGCAGCAACAGCTCTCGCAGATCGATGCGCAGGCCGCGGCCGAGGCGGACAAGGGCAGCCGGGCCAACGCCGGCACGCTGGAGCAGCTCTACTCGCAGCGCGCCGACCTGACGTCGAAGATCGCCGACCTGCAGAACCAGGCCCAGCAGGCGGGCATCGGCACGCCGCAGGTGGCCGCGGGCACGCAGATCGTCGACGCGCCGGCGATCGTGAAGGTGTCGTTCCTCAAGACCGTCGCCACCAACGGTGCGATCGGCCTGGCGCTGGGGCTCGCCCTCGGGCTCGGCCTGGCGATGGTGACGGCGCTCGTGCGCGACCGGCCGGTGCTGCGGCGAGAGGTTTCCGAGCACCTCGGTGCTTCGGTGATCGCGCAGCTGCGGTCGAAGGGGCGGGGTCCGGCCCGGCTGTGGGCCCGGTCGCGGCCGGTGGCGGATCGCAAGCGCGTGGCCGTGACGCTGGTGCGCGCGGCGCGCTCCGAACGCGGTCCGTTGTCGCTGCTGGAACTCGGCGCGCCGGGCGTGGCCGCGGGGCTTGCCCTGGACATCGCGCAGGAGCTGGCCGAGGACGGTCCCGTGGTGGTCGTCGACGACCTGCCGCACCGCGACGCGGCGAAGCTGCCCGCGGCCGGCGACGTGAAGGTCGTCGAAGCCGGCGACCCGGCGGCGAAACGCGCGGCGCACCTGATCGGCGTCGGCTCGGTCGCGCCGGGCACCGCGTGGACGGACCTGGAGTACCTCGGCCGGGAAACGGTGCTGGTGGTGCGCTCGGGCCACGCGAACACGCTGTGGCTGCACACGGTCGCGCGCCAGCTCGCCGACTGCGGCATCCCGGTGCTCGGCGTGGTGCTCGTGGACCCGGACCCGAAGGACCACACCGACGGCACGCTGTGGGACGGCCTGCACACCGCGCTGCGCGGCCGGGCGAGCGTGGTCGCGGCGAAACAGGCGGAGAAGCCGGCCATACGGCTCGCCGACGAGAAACCCGCCGGCACCGCGGGCGACAAGGCTCCCGTGCCGCCGCGGAAGTTCGTGGCGCAGGAGCCCGAGAAACCCATCGACTGGCCGGTGGAGCAGGACAGCGAGCAGACGATCGAGAGCTCCGTCATCACACCGGCCGAGCCGGCCGAGCCGGTCAAGCCGGTCGAGCCGAAGCGTCACCACCACGAGGCGCCGACTCGCCGGCTGAGCCCGGTGCCGCGCAAGCCCGAAGAGCGCACCCCGACCCCGGAGCCGCGCAAGCCGGAGCAGCGTCAGCCGGAGCAGGCCGCCAACTCGGAATTGCCGACGAGGAAGTTCGCGCCCGTCCAGTCCGGTCCGGAAAGCTAGAGAGGGCGAACGCACATGTGCGGCATCGCAGGTGCCTACCACTGGCCGGACGGCGGCCCGCTCACCGATCGGCTCACGAAGTGCCTCGCGCACCGCGGGCCGGACGGCTCGGGCCGCTACGACCACCGCGCCGGCGCCGGCGAAGTCCACTTCGGACACCGCAGGCTCTCGATCGTCGACCTGTCGGAGACGGGTGCGCAGCCGATGGTGGCCGAGGGGCTCGCGCTGACCTACAACGGCGAGCTCTACAACGCGCCGGAGCTGCGGGCCGAACTCGAGGGCAAGGGCGTGCGCTTCCGGGGCACGTCCGACACCGAGGTGCTGCTGCGCGCGTGGCGCGAATGGGGCGTCGACTGCCTGCCGCGGCTGCGCGGGATGTTCGCGTTCGGGATCTTCGACGAACGCACCGGCGAACTGGTGCTGGTGCGCGACCAGCTGGGCATCAAACCGCTGTTCTTCGTCCAGCGCAGCGGCGGTGTCGCGTTCTCCTCCGAGCTCAAGGCGCTGGCCACGGAGCTCGGCGGCACGCTGGAGGTCGACGAGGGTGCGCTGATCGCGTCGCTGCTCTACTACTGGGTGCCCGACAGCCGCTGCGCCTACCGCGAGGTCGAAAAGCTGCAGCCCGGCACGTGGATCCGCTTCCGGCCCGGCGCTCCGGCCGAGCGCGGCGCGTACTGGTCGCTGCGCCAGGTCGCCGAGGAAGGCGAGGAGTACAGCCGCCACCACCGGGGCGACGTCGACCTGCACGAGGTCATCGCCGATTCGACGAGCAAGCACCTGCTCGCCGACGTCCCCGTCGCCACGTTCCTCTCCGGTGGCCTCGATTCGAGCTACCTGACCGCGCTCGCCGCGCGGCAGCAGCCCGGGATCTCCGCTTACACCATCGGTTTCCGCGCCGAGGACGCCAAGTTCGAGGCGATGCCGGACGACCTCGAGTACGCCCGGATCGTGGCCCGGCGGTTCGGCGTGGACCTGCACGAGATCGAGATCGCGCCGCAGGTGCTCGACCTCCTGCCGCGCATGACCTACCACCTCGACGAGCCCATCGGCGATCCCGCGGCCATCAACTCGTTCCTCATCTGCTCGGCCGCGCGCGAGGCCGGCGTGAAGGTGCTGCTGTCCGGCATGGGCGCCGACGAGCTGTTCGCCGGCTACCGCAAGCACTACGCGAACCAGCTCGCGCTGCGCTACCAACGCGTGCCGGGCGTGGTGCGCAAGCCGATCGGGACCGTCGTGGACCGGCTGCCGGTCGCGTCGGCGAGCCGCGGCTACCGCACGGTGCGCTTCGCCAAGCGGTTCCTGTCGTTCGCGGAGCTGCCGGAGGAGACGGCGTTCCGGCGCAGCTACACGATGTACGACCGCGGCGAGCTGCTGGGCCTCGTGAACCCCGACTTCGCCGTCGCGGTCGACGACGTGCTGACCGAACACGCCGACACCTACCACGACCAGGTGCTGTCCGACTACGTCAACCGCATGTGCCTGGCCGATACGCGGATGTTCCTGCCCGGCCTGAACCTCACCTACACCGACCGCTCGACGATGGCCGCCTCCACCGAGGTGCGCACGCCGTTCGTCGACGTCGAGGTGGTGAAGGCGGCGTTCCGGGTGCCGGGGACCAAGAAGATCGTCGGCCGCCAGGGCAAAGCGGCGCTCAAGGAAGCGGCGACGGCCATCCTGCCGAAGGAGATCGTCTACCGCCCCAAGGGTCTTTTCAGCGCGCCGCTGCGGGCGTGGATGAGCCGCGACCTCGCGCCGCTCGTGGAGGAAGTGGTCAACGAAGGTGTCCTCGTCGAGTCCGGCTTCCTGCGGCGCGACGCGCTGCGCAAGCTCGTGGCCGAGGACGCCGCCGGTCAGCAGGACCGGGCGAAGCACCTCTGGCACGTCTTGACCCTCGAGTACTGGTACCGCGGCGCCCGGTCCGGCGCGCTCTCTGGCAGCTAGGAGTGCTGTGAAGCAGGTAGTGCAGAACTACAAGAGCGGGGAGCTGGCGCTCCTCGACGTGCCCGTCCCCGCGTGCAAGCCGGGCGGCGTGCTCGTGCGCACCGGGTACTCGCTGATCTCCACGGGCACCGAGATGATGAAGGTGTCCGAGGCGAGCATGTCGATGATCGGCAAGGCGCGCTCGCGCCCGGACCAGGTCGCGAAGGTCATGCAGAGCGTCGCCACCAACGGGCTCGCGGCGACCTACCGCAAGGTGACGAGCAAGCTCGACTCCTACACCCCGCTCGGCTACTCGCTGGCCGGCGTGGTCGTGGAGGTCGGGGCGGGGATCGACGACGTGGCGGTGGGCGACGTCGTCGCGTGCGCCGGCAACGAGCACGCGCTGCACTCCGAGCTGAACTGGGTGCCCAAGAACCTCTACGCTCGCGTGCCCGCCGGCCTCGACCCGCGGTTCGCGGCGTTCGGCACGGTCGGGTCGATCGCGATGCAGGGCGTGCGCCGCGGTGAACCGCAGCTCGGTGACCTCGCGCTGGTGATCGGGCTCGGCCTGATCGGGCAGCTCGTGGTGCAGCTGCTGGTCGCCTCGGGCGTCCGCGTCGTGGGCGTGGACCCGGACCCTTCGCGCTGCGAACTGGCCGAACAGCTCGGCGCGCTGGCGTGCGCGCACCCCGGGTCGGGAGTGGTCGACAACGCCGTCGCGGAGCTGTCGGGTGGTCACGGCGTGGACCAGGTCTACCTCGCCGCGGGCGGCGCCTCGAACGATCCGGTGGAGCTGGCCGCGAAGCTCGCGCGCGACCGCGGCCGGGTGGTCGACATCGGCAAGATCTCGCTCAACCTGCCGTGGAACGCCTACTACGAAAAGGAACTGGACGTCCGGTTCTCGCGCTCGTACGGGCCCGGCCGCTACGACCCCGAGTACGAGCTCGAGGGCCGCGACTACCCGATCGGCTACGTCCGCTGGACCGAGCGCCGCAACATCGAGTGCTTCCTCGACCTGGCCGCGCGCGACAAGCTCGACGTCGAACCGCTGATCACGCACGTCGCCGACTTCTCGACCGCCGTCGAGACGTACAAATCGCTGCAGGACGGTGAGCTCAAGGCCGTCGCGGTGCTCTTCCGCTACCCCGGCGGCCCCGAACCCGAGCCGCAGACCGTGGTGTCGGCGGTGGCGGCGCCCGCCGCGACGGGCACGCGGGCCACCCCGCGCAGCCGGCCGCGCATCGGGTTCGTCGGGGCCGGCAACTACGCGTCGTCGATGCTGCTGCCGCACCTGGTGGAGCAGGAGCGCGTGGCACTGTCCGAAGTGGTCACCACGTCGGCGCTCTCGGGGGCCAACGCCAAGCGCAAGTTCGGCTTCGCCAGGGCTACCACGGACCTCGACGCGCTGCTGGCGAACGACTCCGTCGACACCGTGTTCGTGGTGACGCGCCACAGTTCCCACGCCGAGCTCACCCGCCGGGCGCTGCTCGCGGGCAAGGCCGTGTTCGTGGAGAAGCCGCTGGCGTTGTCGGAGAAGGAGCTGCGCGGGATCGTCGAGGCGATCGAGGAGTCGGGCAACGACCGCCTGCAGGTCGGCTTCAACCGCCGGTTCGCGCCGTTGCTCAACGAGGCCCGGATCCAGTTCGGGCCGCGCCTGGGCCCGGCGTCCGTGCGCTACCTCGTGAACGCGGGCCGCCTGGAGTCGAACAGCTGGTACAACCAGGCCGACTCCGAGGGCTCCCGCTTCGTCGGCGAGGGCGGGCACTTCATCGACACGGTGAGCTGGTTCCTTGGCAGCGACCCGGTTTCCGTCTACGCCACCGCGACCCCCGGCAACGACGACCTGCAGGTGCTGCTGCGCTACGCCGACGGCTCGACCGCCGCCATCAGCTACGTCACCAGCGGTTCGACGTCGTTCCAGAAGGAGACGCTGGAAGTCCTGGCCGACGGCAAGGTGCTGAAGTTCGACGACTTCGCCCGCGCGAGCGTGTACGGCAAGAAGCGCTGGGCCAGCTCGCGCATCCCGAAGGGCCGCGACAAGGGCCAGAAGGCCGAGGTCGAGGCGTTCGTGACCGCGCTGACCACCGGCGTCGCGATGCCGATCAGCGTCGAATCGCTCGTGACCACCACGCTGGCCACGCTGGCCGTGAACCGCAGCCTCGAAACGGGCGCGCCGGTGCGGCTGGAGCCGAAGGAGGTGCTCGGCTGATGGATCCCGCCTGGTACCTGCGAAGACTCTCGGCCATGAGCCCGGCCGAAGTCGCGGGCCGCGCGACGGACGTGCTGCGCAAGCAGCAGTGGCGCGGCGTCGCGAAGCAGAAGGCGACCTGGTTGCCGCACCGCGCGTTCGCCCGTCCGGCGAGCGTCGACGGTGTGTCGGCCGAAGCCCGGGCCGAGCTGCTGGCCACCGCCGAACGGCTGGTGGACGGGTACACCGAGTACTTCGGGGTCGAGCGCGGCGACCTCGTGGCGCCCGACTGGTCGTTCGACCCGAAGACGGGCCTGCGCGCACCCGCCGACGCGTATTCGTTCGACATCGCCTACCGCAGCGAGGACACGGTCGGCGACATCAAGCAGATCTGGGAGCCCTCGCGCCACCAGCACCTCACCGTGCTGGCCGCCGCCTACGCGCTGACGGGTGAGGACCGCTTCGCCCACCGCGTGGCCGACCACCTGAAATCCTGGTGGGCGGCCAACCCGCCGATGCGCGGCGTGCACTGGGTGAGCGGCATCGAACTCGGCCTCCGGCTGCTGTCGTGGGTGTGGGTGCGCCGCCTGCTCGACGGCTGGTCCGGCGCGTCCGGCCTGTTCGAGGACAACCCCGAGGCCCTGCACCAGATCTGGCACCACCAGCGCTGGCTCGCGGCGTTCCCGAGCCGCGGTTCGTCGGCCAACAACCACGTGATCGCCGAGGACGCCGGGCAACTCGCGGCCGCGTGCGCGTTCGGCTGGTTCCCGGAGTCGCCGGGCTGGCGCGACGCGGCGCTGCGCTCGCTCGACACGCAGCTGCAGGCCAACACGTTCGCGTCCGGGCTCAACCGGGAGCTCGCCACCGAGTACCACGGCCTCGTGCTGGAGCTGGGCCTCGCGGCCGCGCTGGAGGCGGGCCCGCTCGTGCCCGAGTCGACCTGGCTCGTGCTGCGCCGGATGACCGACGCTCTCGCGTCCGTTGTGGACTCGAAGCTGCGGCCGCCGCGCCAGGGCGACGCCGACGACGGTTACGGGCTGATCGTCGACGGCACCGGCACGAGCCGCTGGGCGTCCCTGCTCGCGACGGGCGACGCGCTGTTCGGCCGCCAGGAGTGGTGGCCGAAGGTGCCGGGCGGCGACGTCCGCACCGTGCTGTTCGCCTCGCTCGGCGGTACCCCGGAGCTCACCGACCCGCGACCCCCTCGGCGGGTCGACGACCTCTTCGACGCGGGCATGACGATCCTGCGGACGCCGGCCGGCGAACCCGAGGAGATCTGGTGCCGTTGCGACGGCGGGCCCCACGGGTTCCTCGCCATCGCCGCCCACGCGCACGCCGACGCGCTGTCGCTGGAGGTCCGCCACGACGGCGTCGACATCCTCGCCGACCCGGGCACCTACTGCTACCACGGCGAACCCGAGTGGCGCTCGTACTTCCGCTCCACGCTCGGCCACAACACGCTGCAACTCGGCGGCGCCGACCAGTCTGCTTCCGGCGGGCCGTTCCTGTGGACGCGGCACGCGCGCACCCGCACGCTCGCCGTCGGCCCGGTGCGCTGGCGCGCCGAGCACGACGGCTACGCCCCGGCCGTGCACCGACGCTGCGTGGAGCTCGCCGACCGGGCGCTGCGGATCGTCGACGAGGTCGAGGGCGACCTCGCCCTGCCGGCGAAGCTCGCGTTCCACCTCGGCCCGCTCGTCGAGGTGACGCTCGAGGGCAGCACGGCGCGGCTGAGCTGGCCCGGCCACACGGCGACGCTGGACCTGCCGGCCGAGCTGGAGTGGACGGCGCACCGCGGCGAGACGAACCCACCGCTCGGCTGGTACTCGGCGGGCTTCGGCCGCCGCGAACCGGCGACCACCCTCGTCGGCTCGGGACCCGCCGCGCCGGCCTTCACCACGACCTTGCGTTTCTGACCCGAAAGGACCGACCCGGTGCGTTCGACCAGCAGGCTGGTGCTGTTCCTGGGCTTGCTGTGCCCGCTCGTCCTCTCGGGGTGCACCGGGTCGTCCGACGACAACGACGTCTCGTCCAGCCAGGTCGCGGCGACGTCGGCGGCGCCGTCCGGCCCGATCGCGGCCGTGTGCGACAAGATGCCGCCCGGGCCGGCCACCGCGCCCGCCGGGGCCGTGACCGTGACGGGGGCCGACGACCTCGCGGCGAAGGTGCGGGGCGCCGCGGCGCGCACCACGTTCTGGCTCGCCCCGGGCAGCCACCACCTCGGCAACGACCGGTTCGACCAGGTCGAGCCCAAGGACGGCGACGTCTTCGTCGGCGCGCCCGGCGCCGTGCTCGACGGGCGCAAGCTCAACCAGTACGCCTTCACCGGGCATGCGAAGAACGTCAGGATCACCAACCTCACCGTGCAGAACTTCACCGCGCCGCGCGACGAGGGCGTGGTCAACCACGACTCCGGCGACGGCTGGGTGATCCAGCACGCGACCATCCAGGACAACGACGGCGCCGGCCTCATGGCGGGCGCCAAGCAGCAGGTGCTCGACAGCTGCCTGCGCCGCAACGGCCAGTACGGCATGAACGCGTTCGCCGAAGGCGACGACATCACCGGGCTCGTGGTGCGCGGCAACGAGATCACCGGCAACAACACCGGTGACTGGGAGAAGAAGATCGACGGCTGCGGCTGCACCGGCGGCATCAAGTTCTGGGCCGTCAACGGCGCCGACGTGATCGGCAACTGGGTGCACGACAACCGCGGCACCGGCCTGTGGGCCGACACGAACAACAACGACTTCCTCATCGAGGGCAACCTCATCGAGAACAACGACAGCTCGGCCATCACCTACGAGACCAGCTACAACGCCGTGATCCGCAACAACACGATCCGGCGCAACAACCTCGTCGACGGCCGCGACTACACCGACCGCGGCGACACGTTCCCGGTCGCCACGATCTACGTTTCGGAGTCCGGCGGCGAACCGCGCGTGAAGGCCCGCACGTCGAAGCTCGAGATCTACGGCAACGTCTTCGAGAACAACTGGAACGGCCTCACCCTGTGGGAGAACGCCGACCGGTTCTGCAACAGCCCGGCCAACACGTCCAGCGGCGTCTGCACGAAGCTCGTGCCCGACGTCGACAAGTGCGCCGCGCCGGCGATCGCGAAGAAACCGCTGCTGGACGACTGCCGGTGGAAGACCCAGCGCGTGGACGTGCACAACAACCGGTTCATCCTGCAGCCCTCGGCGATCGACTGCCAGGAGACGTGCGGGCGCATGGGGCTGCTGTCCAACTTCGGGACCTACCCGGATTGGTCGCCGTACAAGGGCGACGCGGTGCAGCAGGCGATCACCTTCAAGCAGGACAACACCTGGCACGACAACGCCTACGTGGGCCCGTGGACGTTCATCGCCACCGACATGAGCCACGTCCTCGGCATCGGGGAGTGGGAGGGCGCGCCGTACAAGCAGGACGCGCGCACCACGTACCAGCGCGGCGGGGGAGGCTGACATGGCTCTGCTGAGCGGGATCCGGCAGCCCACGGCCGCCGAAACCGGTGAACGGACGCCGAAGCTCGCCGGCGCGGCGTGGGCGCTGCTGATCCTCAACACGCTCGGGTCGACCGGTGCGCAGACCGTGATCCCGCTGCCGCGCGCGGTGAGCCAGCTCGTGACCATGGGCGCGCTGATGCTGGCGTTCGTGATCGCGCTGGCGCTCAACCCGCGGCTGAAGCTGCGCCCGAGCGCGTACCTGCTGCTGCTGACCCTGCTGCTGGTCACGAGCACCGTGGCGAGCCTGCACCTGGAAGCCGGGTTCGGTTCGCTGTTCCGCTGCTTCCGCTTCGCCGTGTTCATCGCGACGCTGTGGCTGCTCACGCGCTGGTGGAACGGCTCGTTCACGTTCGTGCGCCACCACATCCGGATGTTCTACGCGGTGCTGGTGTCGGTGGCGATCGGGCTGGTGATCGCGCCGGGCAAGGCGATGCCGGACGTCTACGGCGGCCGGCTCTCGGGCGCGGTCTGGCCGCTGACGCCGCCGCAGGTCGGGCAGTACGCGGCCGTGATCGCCGGGCTCGCGGCGTTGCTGTGGCTCGGCAAGCGGACGACGGCGGTGAGCGCGCTGGTCATCATCGTGCCCTCACTCGGGTTGCTGCTGCTCACGCACACCCGCACGGCCACGCTCGGGCTCGTCGCCGGGCTCGTGGTGGCTCTGCTGTCGCTGGCGGCCACGAACGCCCGCGCGCGCAAGGTGTTCACCACGTTCGTGCTGGTGGCGGGTTTCGCCGCCGTCGCGCTCGCCGGGCTGCTGCAAGCGTGGTTCCTGCGCGGGCAGAGCGAGGAGAACTTCTCGAGCCTCACCGGCCGTGCGAAGGTGTGGGACGCGCTGCTGGCGGCGCCGCGCACGGTCAACGAGTACATCTTCGGCGTCGGGCTCACGGACAAGTCCTACGACGGCCTGCCGATCGACAACAGCTGGCTCGCCGTGTACCACGAGCAGGGGTTCACCGGCATCGCCATCGTCGCGGCGTTCCTGCTGGTGCTGGTGGCCGTTGCGGTGCTGCGGCCGCCGTCGCTGGCGCGGGCGTGCGCGATCTTCCTGATCACCTACTGCATCTCCGCTTCCTACACCGAGGCCGGGCTGGGGGACGCGTCGCCGTACCTGCTGCACCTGGCGCTGGCCGCGTCGCTGCTCGCGCAGGGCACGGTGGGCGCCGCCTCGGCCGAGGACGAGTTCATCCCGAAGGGGCAGCCCGTATGAAGGTGCTCGTGGTCCACAACCGGTACCGCTCGGAGCAGCCGAGCGGGGAGAACAACGTGGTCGACGCGGAGGTCGAGCTGTTGTCGGCGGGCGGCGTGCAGGTGGGGCGGTTCGAGCGGCGCAGCGACGACATCGCGGCGATGTCCTTGCCGCGCAAGGCGTTCGTGCCGCTGCAGGTGCCGTGGAACCGGTGGGCGCGCGCCGACCTCGCGGCCCGGCTGCGGGCGGAGCGGCCGGACGTGGTGCACGTCCACAACACGTTCCCGCTGCTGTCGCCCTCGGTGCTGGCGGCGTGCGCCGACGCGCGCGTGCCCGTGGTGGCGACGCTGCACAACTACGGCCTGGTCTGCCCGCCCGGCACGCTCTACCGCGACGGGCGGATCTGCACCGACTGCGTCGGCGGCCCGCCCCTGCCCGCCGTGCGGCACGGGTGTTACCGCGAATCGGCCGTGGCGACGCTGCCGATGGCGGCGAACCTCCTGGTGAACCGCGCGCGGTGGCGCAGCGGCGTCACGCGGTTCTTCTGCATCTCCGCCGCCCAGCGCCGCGTGCTCGTGGACGCGGGGATGCCGGCTGCCCGGATGACCGTGAAGCACAACTTCGTGACCGACCCCGGCGTGCGGCGGACCGGTGCCGGTGAGCACGTGCTGTTCCTCGGCCGCCTGACGCCGGAGAAGGGCGTGCCGCTGCTGATGGCGGCGTGGGACCTCCTGGGCGGCGAACTCGGGCTGCCGCTGGTGATCGCCGGAACCGGGCCGCTTTCGGACGAGGTTTCGGCCTGGGCTTCTTCGCGGCCGGACGTGTCGTACGTGGGCCTGCGGGACAAGGACTCGTGCCGCGCGCTGACCGCGTCCGCGGCGGCGGTGGTCGCGCCGTCGGCCTGGCTGGAGGCCTTCGGGCTCGTGGTGGTCGAAGCGATGGCCGCGGGCGTGCCGACGGTCGCGCCCGCGCACGGCGCGTTCCCCGAGCTGATCTCCGACGGCGTCACGGGTGTCCTGCACGCGCCCGGTTCCGCGCCGGCGCTGGCCGGCGCCCTGCGCGACGTCGTCTCGGACCCCGACCGCAACCGCAAGATGGGCGAAGCCGCCCGCCACCGCTACGACGACGACTTCACGCCGGAGGTCGGGTTCCGCCGCCTCATCGAGGGGTACGAAGCCGCCATCGCTTCCCACGGCTCCGCTTTACCCGGCTCCGTTTGACACCGAAATGACGGCGCTTCGGGTTCGATGGACCCACCGGCCGCGGCCGCCTCGATCGCTGCGACGGGCAAGCCGGGTTCGCTGGATTCCGCGGGTGAGAGGGCGTTCGGCTCGATGAAGAACTCCACGCTGACGACCTCCGCGCGGCCGGGTTTCCCGCCGGAGAACCTGGTGCCGCGCGCCTCGGCGCCGCTGGGTTCCGCGCCGCTGGGTTCGGTGTCGCCAGCTTTCACCTCGGTGACCTCCGTGGCGCCTGGTTCGATGCCGGCGTCGGCTTCGGCGCGGGTGGGCTCTTCGCTGCCGGGTCCCGCACTGCTGACCGCCGCGGTGCGCGCTTCGGCGCCGCTGGCTTCGGTGTTGCCGGGTTTCGCACCGGTGACCTCCGTGGCGCCTGGTTCGGTGCCGGCGCAGGCGGGCTCTTCTCTGCTGGGTTCCGCGCCGCGGGCTTCGGTGTCGCCGGTTTTCGCCTCGGTGTCCTCCGTGGCGTCTGGTTCGGTGCCGACGTCGGCGCAGGCGGGCTCTTCGCTGCCGCGTCCCGCGCTGCTGGGTTCCGCGTCGCGGGCTTCGGTGTTGCCGGGTTTCACCTCGGTGACCTCCGTAGTGCCCGGTTCGGCGCCGGCGTCGGCGTCGGCGCAGGCGGGCTCCTCGCTGCCGGGCTCCTCGCTGCCAGGTCCCTCGCTGCCGGGACCCGCGCCGCTGGGTTCCGCGCCGCTGGGTTCGGTGTCGCCGGTTTTCGCCTCGGTGTCCTCCGTGGCGTCTGGTTCGGTGCCGGCGTCTGGTTCGGTGCCGGCGTCGGCGCGGGCGGGCTCCGGTCTGGCGCTCTCCGCGCCCGCGAAAGTCCGGAGGACTCCGGTCGCCGCGCCGCTCACTCCCGTGCCGCGGGCCACGGTGCCCGCGGCTGCCGCGCGGCTGAGATCCGGGCGATGAGAACCGCCGTCCGCACGGCGCCGGCGGCGCTGCCCGCGGTGGTGCGCACGCCGTTGCTGGTGTCGGCGGTGGCCGGGCTCGTCGTGGTGGTGGCGCTGGGCTTGCGCTTCGCCGGGGACTCGGTGGCGAGCGCGTTCGACGCGCCGCTGCTGCCCGGACCCGACCTGCTGCCGGACCCGTGGTGGTACGTCGCCACCGTCGTGGACTTCGTCGGCGAGCCGGTGGGGTCGGCGATCGTGATCGTGCTGTTCGTCGGGGTGGCGCTGTTGGCGCGGCGGGTGCGGACGGCCCTGCTCGTCCTCGTCGGCTGCGGGCTGACGATCGCCGTGACGTCGCTGCTCAAACCCGTCACCGGCCGCACCATCCACGGCGGTTACCTCTCCTACCCGAGCGGCCACACGGCGTTCGCGACCGCGCTGGCGCTCATCGGCGCGTTCGTGCTGGCCGACCGCCTGGGCCGCGCCGCGGCGCTCACGGTCACCGCAGCGCTCGCCCTCGCGTCCGGCGCGCTGATGGCCTGGACCGAAGTCGGCCTCGGCGCCCACTACCCGACCGACACCATCGGCGGCTTCGCCACGGCGCTCGCGGTCATCCCCGCGACCGCGTTCGCCGTGGACCGCGTCGCCGACCGGCTCTAGCGCAGCCGCACGCGGACGCCGTCGACGAACAGCTCCAAGCCGAACGCGAACCGCGCCTGGGCGGCCGGTTCGAGCGCACCGGCCCGTTCGTCGATCGTGTGGCCGAGCACGTAGTGCAGCAGTGCCTCGACCACCCAGCCGGCGTGTTCGCGAGGGAACCCCGCGTCGGCGAGCGCGCTGGCGGCCGCCGCGTCGGCCGCGGGGTCGGTGTCGCGGAGGTCGAGCAGGGCCGCTCGCGTGCGGTGGGCCAGCTCCACCAGCTGCGCGTCCCACGGCCCGGGTTCGGGTGGCTGCATGGAGCCAGTGTGGGCTAGAACGTGCTGCCCGCGTCCTGGCCGTACGGCCCCGCCTGCCACTGCTGCGGCGTGAGGACCCGGCTGGTGTCGTGGGCGACGAAGGTCCACGGGCCCGAGTAGGTGTTGCCGGTGAAGTGGTTGTCCTGGTCGAAGGTCACGGCCTGCTGGACCACGTCGCCCCGGTACGGGGACCAGTCGGGGTAGCTGCCGTAGTTCGACAGCACCGCCGTGCGGCCGCAGAACCGCGTGCAGCCGAGGTGGGCCGGGTCGAAGGTGAACGTGTTGTCGTGCACCGTGACGTGCTGGGTCTTCCACCGGCAGTCGTCGTAGAGCGGCCGCCGGGTGATGCCGGGTGCGGTGCACTGGGCCTTCGTCGCGAACGGTGTGCAGTACCCCGTCGACGTGTTGGCCGGGCTGTTGCAGAAGCGGTCGGCGTTCTCCCACAGCGCCACGCCGCCCCAGTTGTCCTCGAAGGTGTTGCCGCCGATGTCGATCAGGGGCGTGCGCGCGCTCAACCGCGGTTCGCCGCCGGATTCCGAGACGTAGATCGTGGCGACGGGGAAGTCGTCACCCGCCGCGGCGCGCTTCTTGCCGGCGACGATCCCGTTGCGGCGGAACACGTTGCCGCGCACGGTGAGGTTGTGGCTGATCTCGTAGAACAGGCCTTCGGCGTCGTTGTCCTCGATGACGTTGTCCCGCACGAGGAAGTCGTTGTCGTTCGTGTCGGCCCACAGGCCGGGCCCGTGGTTGCCGTGGACCCAGTTGCCGGTGACGTCGGCGCCGTTCACCGCCCAGAACTTCACGCCGCCGCTGCACCCGCAGCCCGGCGACTTCGTCTCCCAGTCGTCGGTGTTGTTGCCCGTGATCTCGTTGTCCGCCAGCACGAGCCCGGTGATGCCGTCGCCGGCGCGGTAGGCGTTCAGGCCGTACCGCCCGTTGTCCGCCAGGCAGCTGCGCCGCACCTCCTGCCGGTCACCGGCCATGAGCGCCGCGCCGCGGTTGTCCCGGATCGTCGTGTCCTCGACGACCCAGTGGGTGCCCGAATCGTGGTTCACCACGCCCTGGTCCTGCGGCGCGGCGAAGTGCCGGATCGTCAGGCCGCGGATCGTCACGTCCTTCGCCGGCCCGGTGAACGCGGCCTGGTTCACGTTCCGGCCGTCCAGCACCGCGCCGGGCGCGCCGAGGTAGGTGTCGCCGTCCTTGGGCTGGACCTGGCCGAACGCGTCGGTGCCGAGCGTGTGCGTGCCCGGCGCGAGCCAGAACGTCGTGCCGGCCGGGCTGGCCTGCGTCAACGCCGCCAGATCGCCGTCGCGCGCCGGGTCCACCACCACGGCGCCCGTCGGCACCGATGGGTACTCCGTCACCGCCTTGCCGCACACGCCCGCGGGCGCCGCCGCGGCCTGCGCCTCGACCACACCGCTCGCCAGCAGCACCAGCACAGCCACGACGGCCCCGGATCTCCCCATGGCTCGAACGCTACGAGCCACCCGCGCCCGCGTAACTTCCCCGATGGGGTCCGGCCCGCGCCCCGACGGGTGAACTTCCCTTCCCCGACAACACATTTCCCCGGACCAGCGCACTTCGTGGCTCTTTTCCGAAGTGGACGGACCGGGCTCAGTGCAGGTCCGTCACCCCGTCGATCCGGGTGAGCGAGCCCCCGGTGCCCGACTTCACCTGGGGCACGCCGAGCAGGTCGCCGATCCCGGCAGACCTGCCGGGGAGGTCGACCCCGCCGGCGTTGACCGGGTTCGCGCCGGTCCAGGTGTGCGGCCGGGCGTGTTCCTCACCGACCTCCATCACGTACTTGCCCGGGTTCGCCGCTTGGTGGTGCTGGACCGCTTCCGCGCCGTAGGAGTTGAACATCGCGTGCCGCTGGAAGTTGCCGCCGGAACCGGTGGCTCCCATCCGCGCGGGGTTGCCCCCGATGCCGACCACGTCCACGCCGTGGGTCTTCGCCGACTCGATGACCTGGCCCACCATCTGGTTGTTCGGGCTCTTGTTGAGGAACGTCTGCAGGTCCGGGTGCATCGGCGTCCCCGCCGGCGCCTTGAGGTAGTCCTGCACGTGCTGGTTGTGCGCGTCGTCGCGCAGGCTTTCCAGGTAGACCTTGTTGACGCCGCTGTTCTTCAGGTCGCCCATGTTGTCGCGCATCATCTGCAGACCCGGGTGGCCCGGGCCGTGCGAGCCGCCCACGACCACGCCGTCGTACTGGCTCAGCAGCGACTGCGTGCCTTCCGTCTTGTCCATGACGGGCCGCAGCCGCGCGTCCACGTCGTCGTCGCGGTCGTAGTCGCGGTGGTCCTGCTTGTTGTTGTCGACCACCTGGTTCGCCGTGTGCTGGTCGCGGCGGTCCTGCATCTGCCAGAAATCCTTGGTGTTCGGATCGTTCCGGCCGAGCGCTTCGATCGCCGCGCTGTTCTTGTCCCCGAACTGGATCTTGCCCTCGTCGAAGGCCTTCTTGTGCATCGCGTCGCCGAACGCCTTGCCGTGGTAGTCCCCGAGGGTCTGGGCGTCTTCGTTGAAGGACAGGCGCTGCTTGTGCGGGTTGGGCACCCCGACGCTCTGCGCGACGTTGTTGAACTCCTGCTCGTCGCGGATCTTGTTCGGCGTGCGGCCCGCCTTGCCGGACTTGCGCGGCCCGCGCAGCTCCAGCGAAGGCCCGTCCGGGGTGCTGTGCGCCTGGTCGTAGGAGAGCTTGCACGGCGCCAGCCCCAGCGGGTCCGTCCAGCCGACGGGGTCCGCGACGTACGCGTACGGGTTCGTCGCCGGCTCGAGGCCCGACGGGTCGGGGCTGAGGTAACGCGCCGTCTGCGGGTCGTAGTAGCGGTGGACGTTGTAGTGCAGCCCGGTTTCGTCATCGTGGTACTGGCCGGCGAACCGCAGCGACGTGGGCATCGGGCCGGTGGCCGCGCCCCACGTGGTGAGGCGGCCGTGCCAGACCAGGCCCTGGTCGGCGTCGACGAGTTCCGTCGGGGCGCCCGCGAGGTCGGTGACGATCCCGCGCAGGGCGTGGTCGTGCCACTCGCCGCTCGCCTGGTGCAGCACGCGCTCGGTCTGCGTGAGCACGCGGCCGCTCCCGGGTTCGCGGTGCCAGACCAGCGCGCGCACGCCGTCGGTGACCTGCTCGGCGAGCTGCTGACCGTCCCACGTGAACTCGGTGCGGGTGCGCAGGGTGCCCGCGGCGTCGCGCAGTTCCTTGGCGACGCGCCGGCCGAGCGCGTCGTAGCGGTAGCGCCAGTGGTGCCTCGCGGGCGTGCGCACGGCGACGAGGCGCTCGTGACCGTCCCACTCGTAGCGCCATTCGCCGCCGTCGGCGGTCCGGCGCAGCAGGAGCTTGCCGTCGGGGTCGTACTCGTACTCGGCGGTGTCGTCGCGCCGCAGCACGCTGCCGGCGTAAACGCGGTTGCCGGGCTGCACGAGGTTGCCCGCCGCGTCGTAGCCGTAGGTCTCGTGCGCGGCGGGACCTTCGACGGCCAGCGGACGGCCGACCGGGTCCAGCCGCAGCTGCCGCGGCCCCGTGAGGGTGTCCTCGACCGCGGTCACGGCGTCGTCGTGCCGGTAGTGCAGCGCGCGTTGCTGCACCGGGCCGGCCGCGGTGGTCAGCGTCTGCGTCACGAGCCGGTCGCGCGCGTCCCAGCCCTGGCGCAGCTGCGTGGTTCCCAGCCGCCGCTCGACTTCGCGGCCTTCGAGGTCGCGCACGAACGTGAGCTCGCGGCCCGCGGTGCCCAGCGCGAGCGGCCGGCCTGCGGCGTCGTAGCGCCATTCGGCGTGGGCACCCGTCGGGGTGGTGCGCGCGGTGCGCCGGCCCGAAGCGTCGAACGCGGTCGTGAGCGCGCGGCCGTTCACCGTCTCCTCGACCAGCCGGCCAGCCGCGTCGTACGCGCGGCGCACGTCGGCGTCGTCGTTGACGGCCCGGACGAGCCGTCCGGCGCGGTCGTACTCGTACGTCGCCACGGCACCGTCGGCGTCCAGCCGCGTGATGCGGCCCGCGGCGTCGTACCCGAAGCGCAGGACGTGGCCGCTCGCCGACGTCTGCTCGATCAACCGGCCCGCCGCGTCGTACCGGAAAGCGCGGCGGCGGCCGTCGTAGTCGGTGTCCGCGGCGAGCCGGCCGGCGGCGTCGTACTCGTAGCGCCAGCGCAGGCCCTGCTCGTTGCGCACGGCCGTGACGCGGTTTTCCGTGTCGTAGCTCAGTTCCACGCGCGAGCCGTCGGCCGCGGTGATCGCGACGGGCCGGTCGAACCCGGCGTACGCGGTGCGCGTGACGGCGGTGCCGTCGCGGGTTTCGCGGAGGTTGCCTTCGCCGTCGTGGCTGAAGGACACGCTGGTGCCGTCCGGCCGCGTGACGCTGAGCGGTTCGCCCTCGACGGTCCACGCGGTGCGGGTGGTGGCGCCGAGCGCGGCGGTCGAGGCGCTGGGCCGGCCGAAGCGGTCGAACGCGGTCCGCTCCGTCGCGCCGACCGGGTCGGTCACGGCGACCGGGAGCCCCGCGGCGTCGTACTCGTAGCGGGTCACCTCGCCGAGCGGGCCGGTCACGGCGGTGAGCAGGCCGGGCCGCGCGTACGTGAACGTCGTGCGGGCGCCGAGCGGGTCGACGCGCGCCGCGATGTCACCGTCCTCTGTGTACTCACGCAGCCACACGGCGCCGTCGGCCTCGACGACCCGGACCGGCCGGTGCTCCTCGTCGTACTCGGCGCTGCTGCGGGTGCCGTCGGGGTTCTCGACCCCGACCAGGTCGCCCGCTTCGTCGTAGTCGTAGCGGGTCGTGGCGCCCAGCGCGTCCGTGCGCGAGAGCAATTGGTCGCGGTCGTCCCACTCGAGCCGCGTGGTGGCGCCGAGCGGATCGGTGACCGCGACGACCTGGAACGCGTCGTTGAGGTCGAACACGCTCGTGGCACCCAGCGAATCGACGGCCGTGGTGCGGCGCGGTTCGTAGGTGAGTGCATAGCGCAGCGCGCCGTCGCGGCCTTCGGCGCGCACGCAGCGGCCCTGCGCGTCGTACTCGTAGCGGTACCACATGCCGTTGCGGTCTTCCCAGCGCGCGAGCCGGCCTTCGGCGTCGTAGCCGAAGCGCAGCGCCAGGTCCGAGGAGTTGCGGACCTCGGCGAGGCCGTCGCGTTCGTCGTAGCCGTAGCGCACGAGCACGACCGGTGCGCCGCCGCTGAGCAGGGTCAGCTCCGTGACGCGGCCGTCGGCGGTGGTCACGCCGACGTGGTGGCCGGCGGAGTGGACGACGTCGGTCAGCGCGCCGGCCTCGTCGTAGTCGAGGCGGAAGTGCTGCTGCCCCACCGGATCGCTGACCGTCACCAGCTGCCCGGTGACGCCGGAGAACAGCAGGGCGCGGCCGAGGTCCGGCTGGGTGAGCACGTACGACCCGTCGGCGCCGCGGGTCAGCGGCCACGCCGGGCCGGTCACCGGCAGCACGTCCGCGCCGACGACCGGGGCCGGGTACTCGAGGAAGGTGCCGTCTTCGGCCGCGAAGCGCACGCCGTCGGCGTCGGCCTCCACGCGCTGGTCGAGCGTCGAAGCCCACGACGAACCGAAGCCCCGGCCGATCCGGTACGACGACAAGTGCGTGCGCGTGAGCACGAGCGGCAGCGCCGCCGCGAGCCGGACGTCCTCCTGCGTGAGCATGACGCGCCCGGTCGACACGTCGATCGGGTCGCCACACGCGAGCCGGTCGGCCGACGGGGTGTCGTTGGCGCGCGGGGTGGTGTTGGCGTCCTTGATCGTGGTGCTCTGCGCGGACGTCTTGTCCTTGCCCCCGCCCCCGGACAGCCCGCGGTCGCTCTTCGGCGGGTCGAACGGCGGGGGATCGAACGGCGGCGGGTCGCTCTTCGGCGGCGCCGCGTCGGCCTTGGGCGGCGGTGGCGGGTCGCTCCTGGGCGGCGGCGGGGTGTCACCGGCGCTCGACGTCGTCGTGGTGTCGTCGGCCTTGGGCTGCGGCGTGTCCTTCGGTGCCGGCGGCGGGGTGTCGCGCGCCGGCGGGGGAGTGTCCGCCGACGACGCGGTGGTCGAGTCGTCCGTCTTCAGCGGCGGCGGGTCGGACTTCGGCGGCGGCGTGTCCGTGGTGTCGCGCGGCGGCGGGGTGTCGGCCGAGTCGCCCTTGGCCGGCGGCGGCGTGTCGCGCGGAGGCGGCGGCGGGGTGTCCGCCGACGGCGTCGTGGCGCCCCCACCGCCCTTGGCCGGTGGCACGTCCATCCCCTTCGGCGTCGGCCCGATGCTCTTGGGCGTCGGCGCCGCGTCGACCTTGCCGCCCTTGATGTTCTTCAGCGCCTTGGCGGCGTCTTCCAGCACCGTCCCGGTTTTCTTGAGCAGCGGGATGAGCGCCTTGATCGCCTTGATCAGCTTGGTGGTGATCTGCGTGATCTTCGAAGCCGTCTTCGCCACGGCCTCGGCGACCTGCGGGATGACCCAGCTCAACCCGATCCCGAGCGTCGCGATCACCTGCAACGCCCAGCTGATCAGGTGCCCGACGAGGTCGGCGATGATGTCGCGCACCAGCGCGCGCACGGCGGCCACGACCTCACCCGCGGTCTTCACGCCGCTCGCCGCGCCCTCGCTGCCCTTCTGCGCGCTGCCGAGCAGCTGTGTGAAGTCCTGGGCGCGCTTGCGGTACGCGTCGGCCGCCTGCCCGGTCCACGACTGCAGGTCGGCGTTGACCATGTCCTGCAGGTCGGACCCGATGGACTCGAGTTCCTTGGCGACGTTCGACCAGGTCTCCGACTGCGCCTTGATCTGGTCGGCGTTGCCGGTGAGCCCGTTGAGCGCTTCCTTCAGCGGCCCCACGTGCTCCATCAACCACCCGACCCCGGCCGCGAGGATCGCGCCGAACGGGTCCATCGCCATCGACAACGCGTCGAGCGCGGTGCCCACCGCGCCCATCGCGACCGACGCCCAGTCGCCGGTCTCGATCGCCGTCTTCACGTCGTTGGCGTCTTCGAGGAGCGTGATCCCGGAGTAGGACTTGGTCGAGTCCTCGGCCGGGGCGATCAACGGATTGGTCATGGATTCCACACGATGCCAGGCGCACCGGGGGTTCACCCCGTGTTCGCCGGAGAGATGTTGATCACGTGAGAAAACCGCGTGACAGCCGGTGGCCGGAACGCGAGGCTGTCGCCGTGCCCGACGACTTCACCCTCGCCCGCCGGTCCGCCATGCGCTGGAACGCCCCGCTCGACGAGCGGCACGCGGCGCTGCTGCTCGACCGCCTCGACGTCACCGGCGGCACCGTCGCCGATCTCGGCTCCGGATGGGGTGAGCTGCTGATCCGCGCGGTCGAGGGCACGCCGGCGCGGGGCATCGCCGTCGACACCGACGAGGTGGCGCTGGAGCGCGGGCGACGGGCGGCGCGCGAACGCGGCGCGGCCGTCGAGTTCATCGAACAGGACGCCGCGAGCTGGCTCGGTCCCGCCGACCGCGCGATCTGCATCGGCGCGTCCCACGCCTTCGGCGGCACGCGCCAGGCCCTCGCCGCGCTCGCCGGCGTCACCGACCGGCTGCTCTACGGCGACGGGTGCTGGACGGGCGAACCCACGCCCGCCGCGGAGGCGATCTTCGGCGACGAGGTCCTCGCGTTACCCGACCTGCTCGAAGCGTGCCGCGAAACCGGCTGGCGCGTGCTGCACCTCAGCACGGCCGACCAGTGCGAGTGGGACGACTTCGAATCGACCTCCCGCGCCGGCCGGCTGAACTGGCTGCTCGCCAACCCCGCCGACCCGCGCGCGGCGGAAACGCGCGACTGGCTCGACACCCGCGAGCGCGAGTACGTCACCGCGTACCGGGGTGTGCTCGGGTTCGCCTACCTCGTGCTCGTATCTTCGGCCCCGGCTTCGCCGAGGCGGCGAGATCGCTGAAACCCGGTTTCTTCCCTCCCGATGTGCTCGGCCCGAGGGGCCGAGCACATCGCTCAGTCCAGAAACCGGCGCGATCTCGCGGTGTGGGTCAGCACGGGGCCAGTGGCCGGGTTCAGGCCTTGCGGCGGAACACCGGCTTCACCGGCCGACCGCCGAGCCACGGCGACGGGTCGCCCGCGTGCAGCGCCTTGCGGTAGACCACGCAGGCCTGTGCGACGACCTCCACCGTGCGGTCGATGTCGTCCTCGGACAGCGCGGCGCTGACCACGAACGACGGGCCCAGCACCCCGCCCGTCACGAGCTGGCGCAGGAACAGCGTCCGGTACTCCTGCGACGGCCGGCCCGATTCGTCCAGCGTGCCGAACACCAGGTTGCTGTCGCGGCCCCGGACGACGATGTGATCGGCCACGTCGTGCGACGCGGCGACTTCGCGCACGCCCTCGGCCAAGCGTGCGCCCAGCGAGTGCAGCCGGGCCGTGACGTCCTCGGCCTCGTAGGTGTCCATGACCGCCATCGCCGCGGCCAGCGCGTGGGTTTCGGCGCCGTGCGTGGTCGAGAGCAGGAAGACGCGGTCGCGGGTGTCGCGCAGGCCGCCGAGCTCCATGTACTCGCGCTTGCCGGCCAGCGCCGAGACGGCGAAGCCGTTGCCGAGGGCCTTGCCGAACGTCGAAAGGTCCGGCGTGACGCCGAACAGGCCCTGCGCGCCGTGCTCGGAGAAGCGGAAGCCGGTGATCATCTCGTCGAACACCAGCAGCGCGCCGTAGCGGTGGGCGAGGTCGCACAGCCCGGCGAGGTAGCCCACCGGGGGGTCCTGCTGCGTCGCCGCTTCCAGGATCAGGCAGGCGATCTGCCCGTCGTGGCGCTGCAGCAGCGCTTCGGTGGCCGCGAGGTCGCCGTAGGGGAAGCGCACGGTCAGGTCCGTGATCTGCCCCGGGATGCCCGCCGCCATGGCGGTGGTGCCGATGAACCAGTCGTCCGTCGAGAAGAACGCGTGGTCGGCGCACAGCGCGACCAGTGGCCGGCCCGTGACGGCGCGCGCGAGCCGCACGGCGGCCGTCGTCGCGTCGGAGCCGTTCTTCGTGAACTTCACCATCTCGGCCGTCGGCACGGTTTCGAGGAACCGTTCCGCCGCTTCGGCTTCCAGAATGGACGGACGCGCGAAGTTGCTGCCCCGCTCGATCTCCCGCCGCACCGCCTCGACCACGCGCGGGTGCGCGTGCCCGAGGCTCACCGCCCGCAACCCCGAGCCGTACTCGAGGTACTCGTTGCCGTCGACGTCCCACACGTGCGCGCCGCGCCCGTGGGAGATCACCGGCGCGAGGTCCTTCGGGTACTGGTCCTCACCCTTCGCGTAGGTGTGCGCGCCACCGGGGATCACCCGGTGCAGGCGCTCGTTCGCGGCTCGGGATCGCGGCAGGTCCATTGTGGTCACCTTCTAGGTCGGCAGTGCCTCGGCGAGCGAGGGCGCGGTCTTGTCGCGTTCGGACAGCAGCGTGGGCGTCAGTGGCCACGGAATCGCGAGTTCGGGGTCGTTGTAGGCGATTGTGACGTCTTCGTCCGGATTGTGCACCCGGTCGATGCGATACGAGACGTCAGCGATATCGGAAAGTGCTTGAAATCCGTGCGCGCAGCCCGCGGGAAGGTAAATGCTGACCTGGGTGTCGCCGGAAAGCCGGAACGTTTCCACGGCCCGGAACGTCGGCGAATCCCGGCGGAGGTCCACGACCACGTCGAACACCTCCCCGAACGAGCAGCGCACGAGTTTCGCTTCACCCGCACCGGAACGCAGGTGCAGCCCGCGCAGCACCCCGCGCACCGAACGCGAAACGCTGTCCTGCACGAACGCGTCCGGATCGATGCCGACGGACCGCGCGACCTCGGCGTCGAACGTGCGCGAGAAGAACCCGCGCTCGTCTCGGTGCGGGGTGGGCTGGAACAGGTACAGACCGGAGATGGCCGGTACGGGAATGGCTTTCATCGGACCTCCGAGGAGAACTCCGGGGGGAAGAGGGTCGCCGAAAGAAGGCTGAACTGCGATTTCAACTGCTGTCTGTGCTCGTCGTTGCGCTCGGCCAGGGTGGCCTTCAGTTCGGGGCCGCGCCGTTCCAGTTCCTCGAACTGCGCGATCAGCCGCGGCACGTCGATCGCCCGCGCTTCCTGGCAGAACTCGCCGAGTCCCAGTTCGGTCATCAGCACGTCGTTCTTCTTCGCGTACCCGATGGCCAGCGTCGGTTTCCCGACCTTCAACGAGCACAGCACGTTGTGGTAGCGCGTCGCGACGACCGAGCCGACGCCCGCCATCGCGCGCATCAGCGAATCGAGGTCACCCGGTGGCTCCGCCGTGATCAGCGGCGAAGCCACCGCGGCCACGATCTCGTCCACCACCGCGAGGTCGGCCTGGTCGCCGATGAACAGGCGCACCGGCCGATCGTGGTCGACGAGGTGGCGCACGAACTCCGTCATCGAGTCCACGTAGGACCGGTGGATCTCGTCGCCGCGCGCGCGGTCGTCGTTGCTGCCGTAGTAGGCCATCACGCCGACCCCGACCGTGCGCGGATCCTCGTTCGCCTCCGGGGTCGGCAGCGCGAACGCCAGGTCCGGGTACACCCCGTCGCCGGCCGTGCGCACGCCCATGTCCGCCATGGCCGAGCGCGACAGCTCGTCGCGGTAGGACCGGTACGCCGCCAGCCGGGCGGCCAGCCGCACCAGCAGCCGGGTGGCCGGCACGCTGATCCGGTCGGCTCCCACGCTGACCAGCGCCACCTTCGTGCCGAACAGGCGGCCCAGCAGCGAAAGCAGACACAGCGCGTACGGGAAACCCCACGGCCGCAACGGAAGCGTCGCTTCGAGCACACCCATGCCCGGCACGATCACCACGTGCTGACGGCGCACCCACGACGCCGTCCGCACCACATCGACGAGCTTCCCGAGCGCCTTGGTGGCGATCGACCGCACCCCGGACGCCGTGCGGTACTCGTCGCTGTTCCAGTTCAGCCGCGTCGCCGGGATCCCGTAGCGGGCGCGGACCACGTCCGGGCCGCCGCAGAACGCGGTCACCGCGGCGTCGGGGTGCTCGGCTCGCAGGAACCCGAGCACCGCTTCCAGCGAACCGTCGTTGCCGAGGTTGCCCGAACCGAGCAACCCGAACACCCCGACCCGTGTCGTCACGAAACCCGCCGCTCGCGGCCGGCGACGACCAGGTCGACGGTCAGCGACAGTTCCGCGGCGTCGACGGGCGCGCGGTCCTCCACGCGCTCGCCCGCACCGCCCGGCCGCGCCCGGCTCGTGAACCACTCCACCAGCGCCAGGTAGCAGGCCCGGCGCTCGGGCGAGGACAGCGGTGCGGTGCGGATCCCGTGCACGAAACCCCACACGTACTCGGCCAGCAGCCGCACCGTCGGGTTCGTGATCGGGTTGCCGCGCTTGGGGTCGAGGTTCGCGCACCGCGACCGTTTGCTCGGGTTCGCGCGCTCGGCGCGGTCCGGGTGGTCGCGGCGGAAGTACAGCAGCTCCGGCACCTGGTGGAACGGCCCGTGCAGCGCCAGCTCGGCGACGTACGTGCGGTCCGCGTGGTGGTAGCTGTCCATCGGCGTGACGCGGCGCAGCACATCGGTGCGCATCACGCCGTAGAAGTCGTCGCCGCCGGGTTCGAACAGCAGGCTCTTGAACCGCACCGACGGCCGCGGCGAGTCGGTCTTGTGCACGTACTCGAGCGGCACGGTCACCGCGCCGTCGCCGTCGATGATGGCCTGGTGCGAGTGCGCCACGATCACGTCGGGCCGCTCGTCGAGCGCCTCCACGCACTTGGCGATCAGCTCGCGCCCGTAGAGGTCGTCGTGCGAGGCCCACTTGAACAGCTCGCCGCGCGCCAGGTCGAGCAGGACGTTGTGGTTGGGCGTCGCGCCGATGTTGCGCGCCTGGCGCACGTAGCGGATCCGCGCGTCCTTGCCCGCGTACTGGCGGCAGATCTCCTCGGTCGCGTCGGCCGAAGCGTTGTCGGAGATGATCAGCTCGAAGTCCTCGTAGGTCTGGCCGAGCAGCGCGTCGAGCGCTTCGCCCAGGAACTCCTCGCCGTTGTACACGGGCAGACCGATGGTCAGCCGGGGAACCGCGCTCATCCCGTTCTCATTTCTGTCATGCCGTCCGAGGCAGCATCGAGCTCTTCGTGGCTGAACGAACCCGACACCGGGCGGAACTCCATCGAGTCCTCCGGTGTGCGGGGTGCCGGTGCTTCGGGCGCCGGCGGGAGTTCTGGAAGATCCGCGGCGGCGGCGCGGCCGGCGAAGTACTCGCGCAACGCGATCCGCAGCTGCCACCACCACACGGCCGAACCGGTGATCGTCGCGATCGCGACGCCCCACTCCGACCCCGCGGCACCGCCCAGCGCGGCACCGATCAGGCCGAAGACGACGTAGAACACCGAAGCGATCAGCTGCGAGCGCAGGCTCCGCTTCGCCATGCCCAGCGCGCGCAGCCCCGCCGTCGCGCCCGTCGTGAAGCTCGCGCCCACCACCGCGAACGTCACCGGCAGGATCAGCAGCGACGAGCTGTCCCACAGCGAACCGAGCACGAACCGCCCGGCCGAATCCGGCACGAACAGCAGCAGCCCGAGGCCCCACGCGAGCGCGGCCGCCGCCTGCGCACCGCCCAGCACCACGCAGAAGTGCCACAGCCGGTGCGGGGACCGCTGCAGCACGCGCGCGCCCTCGGCCACCGTGACCAGCGAAAGCCCCATCAGCAGCGCCAGGAACGGCCCGAGCAGCTGCTCCGCGCCGCGCACCGTGCCCACCGCGGCCAGTCCGGCGACCGCACCCAGCCCGTACGCGCGCAGCTGCGAAGACCCGCTGTTGCTCACGTTCTCCACGAGGTAGCGCACGCCCAGCTCGCGGTGGTCGCGAACCCACGAGCGCACGCCGCCCAGCTTCGGCAGCACGCTCGTCTGCACCCAGCCGAACAGCGCCGCGACCCCCGCGGAGCAGCCCCACGCCAGCAGGAACGCGACGACCGTGCCGTACCGCGCGCCCAGCACCAGCGCCGGGAACAGTGCCACGGCCTGGATCCCGTCGTTCACGAACGCCTTCTGCCCGGTGCCCGCGGCGAAGAAGCCGAACCGCCACGCGTCCTGGACCAGCAGGAACGGCAGCACCACACCCAGCGCGAGGAACGCGTCACCCAGCGAGCCACCCACGGCGAGTCCGAAGAGGACACACACGAGCCCGGTCGCGACGCCCACCGCCAGCGCCGTGCCCACGGCCCGGCCGAGGGCCTCGCGCCAGCGCGCCCTCGTAACGCCGGAGAAGCGCACCATCAGCGGGTCGGTCGCGACGCCGCGCGAGACGTTGAGGATGACCCCGTAGGTCACCCACGCGATGCTGAACAGGCCGAACGCCGTCGCGCCCAGCGAGCGCGCGACGTAGAGGCCGACCACGAAGTTGGTCAGGCTCGACACGGCCTGGTCGCCCAGGCCCCAGCTCAACCGTCCCGCCATCGCGCGGACGGCCCGCGAGCGCAGGATCGCGGGCACCGGACTCACTCCTTGAGCAGGCCCGCGACCTGCAGGGCCCGGGCCGCGGTGACCACGGCCTCGAAGGGGAGGTCCGCGCGCTCGGCGATGTCGAGCAGGCTGTGCTCGCCGTCGGAGTAGCTGAGCACCCACAGCATCGCCATCTGTGCTGCCTTGGCGTCGCTGCGTCCGCCGAGCGAGTCGTACAGGCCACGCTTGCCCAGCTGCGGTTCGCCGTACGGGCTGAGGTTCACGTATCGGCGGTTGCGGTCGAGCACGGAGAACGCGGTGCGCAGCGTGGCGAGCGTGTCCTCCATGGCCTCGGGTGAAACGAAGTCCGGGTTGTCCGCCGACGTGTGGTACTCCGGGTAGCCCGCGTACGGCGTGCGCGTGAGCGAGCCGACGCCGAGGTTGAACCCGGGGGAGCAGAACTGCCGCTCGTCGTAGCCGTAGGGCGAGAACTCGCGGATCTCGTGCGGTTTGTCCTTCAGCACGTGAGCCATCACCCGGTCGATGTCGGCGTCGCCGCGGCGGCTGCGCTTGTACGTCAGCGAACCGCGGTCGCCGGCGCACGCGAGCACCACGCCGTGCTTCACGCGGTCGACGTGCTCCGCGTTGCGCGCGAGCCAGGTGATCGCACCGATCGTGCCGGGCATGAAGAGGAACCGGTACGTGTAGTGCGGCTTGCCGGAGGTGTTCTCGGCCAGCGCCTGCGCGAGCGACACGGCCACGGCGATGCCGGCGAGGTTGTCGTTGGCCAGCGACGGGTGGCACACGTGGCACGACACGATGACCTCGTCGCTCACCTCACCGGGCACCACGTGCTCGGCGTAGGTGAGCGAACCGTCGGCCAGCGTCGAGTCGATCTTCACGTGGTAATCGCCCTCGGGCAGGGCGTCGAGCGCGTCCTGCGCGAGGCAGAAACCCCAGGTGGGCGAGTAGTAGCTGGTGCGGTACGGGATCCACGACGGGCTTTCCGGCAGCGTGTGCAGGTGCCCCCGCAGCTCGGTGAGGCTCATCGTCTCGTCGACCGGCACGGAGTAGCCGACCAGGTGCAGGTTCGACTCCCGGAAGTCGATCACGCGCCGGCCGGCGGCGTCCGCGACGTACGCGTCGCGGACGTTCCACTCCTGCGGCACGGTCCAGTCCAGCACCTGCGTGCCGGTCGGCACCTCGTGCTGCCGCAGCGCGAGGTGCTCGCCGACGATCGCGAGCGTGGCCCGGACCCCGTCCCCCGTGATGCTCCGGCAGAGCGGGTACATCCGCTCCACCAGCGCGTGCATCTCGCCCCCCGTGAGCATCAGCGGTGCCGCAGCGTCTCGTCGACGGAGCCGTCGGCCCGGCGGTCGGACAGCCAGTTGAGCCGCGTGAAGCGGCGCTCGAACTGCTCCTTGGTGAGCTCGTAGTCGCGGTAGGCGTCGATCAGCTGCAGCGCGCCGTCCTTCACGCCCCACTCGCAGTCGAAGCCCGGGATCGCCTCGCGGAACCGGGAGAAGTCCACGCGGTACGAGCGCGGGTCCGCGCCGGCTTCGCCGGTGATGCGCAGCTTCGAGCCGGGCACGGCGTCGACGACCTCCTGCGCGATCTCCGCGACGGTCACGTTGTTGCGCTCGGTGCCGATGTTGAACGCCCGGTTGTGCACGGCCTCGCGCGGCGCCTCGAGCGCGGCGGTGAAGGCGCGGGCGATGTCCTTGGCGTGCACGAGCGGCCGCCACGGCGTGCCGTCCGAGAGCACCAGCACCTCGCCGGAGAGGTAGGCGTGGCCGACGAGGTTGTTCAGCACGATGTCGGCGCGCAGCCGCGGCGAGAAGCCGAACGCGGTGGCGTTGCGCATGTACACGGGCGTGAAGGCGTCGTCGGCGAGCTTCGACACCTCGTCCTCCACGCGCACCTTCGACTCGGCGTACGGCGTTACCGGCCGCAGCGGCGCGTCCTCGTCGACGAGCCCGCCGCCGCCCGAAGCGCCGTAGACCGAGCACGTCGACGCGTACAGGTACCGGCCGACGCCGGCGTCTTTGGCCAGCTCGGCCAGCCGCACCGACGCGTGGTGGTTGATGTCGTAGGTGAGCTCCGGCGCCAGCGAGCCCAGCGGGTCGTTGGACAGCGCGGCCAGGTGGATCACCGCGTCGTAGCCCTCGAGGTGCTCGGGGCGCAGGTCACGCAGGTCCACGTCGATCGACGGCGGGTCCTTCGGCGCCGGGCCCAGCAGGCACCCCGCGAACAGCCCGGAGTCGAGGCCGGTGACGTCGTGCCCGGCTTCCGCGAGCACTGGCGCCATCACCGTGCCCAGATAACCCGTGTGCCCGGTCAGCAACACCAGCATTTCAGTCAGCCCCTCAGGTCGAGAACGAGTTTGTTCAGTTCGAAGGCCTCCGCGTACCGCTCCTGGCACTCGATGCCGCGGATCCTGGCGAGGCCGAGGAAGGCCTCGCGGTCGTACCAGGGGCGGTGCCGCTGGGAGGCGTAGTGCTCCTGCAGCAGCCGCACTTTCTGCTCGGCCAGCTCGCTCGTGAGCGGCACGTACGCCGGCAGGCGGCCGAGATCTCCGTCCCACTTCACGATTTCGTAGCCCAGCGTCAGGTACCCGCGGTAGACCGTGGGCACCAGCGTGGCCAGGCCACGGTGGTCCTGGTGCGCGTCGACCGTGCGCGGCGCGAGGACCACGTCCGGGTCGGTGCGCTGCCGGAGTTCTTCCAGCGCGTTCTTGGCTTCGTCCCAGTGGGCGGGGAGCCGGCCGTCGGGGAGCTTCAGCACCGTGACGTCGAGGTCCGCGCCCGGGCAGAACGCCGCCAGCGCCGCCCGTTCCTCGTCCTCGCGTTCGGTGCCACCGCCCGACAGCACCAGGGCGTCGATCCGGACGCCGGGCTTTTCGCCGCAGATCGTGAGCAGCGTTCCGCCGGCGCCGATCGCTATGTCGTCGCAGTGGGCACCCAGTGCGACGACGCGGTCGAGCCGTTGTGCGCCGAGCTTGATCACGCGTGCACCTTGTCCCGTTCCCACAGGGCCCAGGGCCGGTCGCCGTGGGTGTAGGCGGCGTCGAGCGCGTAGCGCTCCTTGACCGTGTCGGTCGGCTTCCAGAACCCGCGGTACGGGTAGGCCAGCAGCCGGCCGCGCTTGGCGAGTTCGCCGCAGCCGTCGGCGACCAGGTCGCCGTTCTCCGGGATGTGGTCGAAGATCTCCTGGCGCAGCACGAAGTACCCGCCGTTCTCCCACAGCGGCATGTCGCTGACCGGCGTGATCGCGCCGATGCGCCCGCCCTCGTCCATCTCCACGCAGTGGAACGACGACTGCGGCGGCACGACCATCATCGACGCGCCGGCCTCGGTCTCGGAGAAGCGCTCCACCATCTTGTCCAGCGGCGCGTCGGTGAGCACGTCGGCGTAGTTGGCGAGGAACATCTCGTCGCTGTCGAGGTGCTCGCGCACGCGGCGCAGGCGTTCGCCGATCGGCGACTCGATGCCGGTCTGCACGAACGAGATCGTCCAGTCGGAGATGTCGGTGGACAGCAGCTCCGGCTTGCCGTCGCGGAGCACGAAGTCGTTGGACGTCGTTTCCCGGTAGTTGAGGAAGAACTCCTTGATGTGGTGGGCACCGTAGCCCAGGCACAGCACGAACTCGGTGTGGCCGAAGTGCGCGTAGTAGCGCATCACGTGCCAGATCAGGGGTCTCGGGCCCACCATGGCCATCGGCTTCGGCACGTCGGACGCGTCGCCGTTGCGCATGCGCATGCCGTAGCCGCCGCAGAAGAGGACAACCTTCACTGCTTCACCTCGACGATCTCCAGACGGGGGATCGGGAACACGAGCCGCCCGCCCCAGTCGTCTACATAGGACAGTTGCTCGGTGAGTTCCTTCCGCAGGTTCCAGGGAAGGACGAGGACGTAGTCGGGTTTGTCGGCCGCGATGCGCTCGGGTTCGAGGACCGGCACGCGGGTGCCCGGGGTGAACCGGCCGTGCTTGTACGGGTTGCGGTCCACGGTGTAGGTGAGCAGGTCGGGCCGGATGCCGCAGTGGTTCAGCAGGGTGTTGCCCTTGCCGGGGGCGCCGTAGCCCACCACGGTCTTGCCCTCCTTGGCCGCCTTGACCAGGAACTCCAGCAGGTCGAGCCGCACGCGCGTGACGCGTTCGGCGAACTCGGTGTAGCCGGACAGCTCGTGCAGGCCCGCGGCCTTCTCCCGCTCCAGCACGTCGACCATCCGCGCGCTCGGCTCCCCGGCGACCTCGGTGGGCCGCGCCCACAGCCGGATCGAGCCACCGTGCGTCGGCAGGAGTTCGACGTCCACAACGGACAGTCCGCCGACCGCGAGCGCGCGCCGCGCGGATTCCACCGTGTAGTACTGGAAGTGTTCGTGGTAGATCGTGTCGTACTGGTTCTCGCTGATCAGGGTGAGCAGGTGCTGCACCTCGATGGAGACCCAGCCGTCGTCGGCCACCAGCGCCCGCAGGCCGTGGGTGAAGCCGATGATGTCGGGGATGTGCGCGTACACGTTGTTGGCGGCGACGAGGTCGGCGGGCCCGTGCTCCTCACGCACGTCGCGTCCGGTCTCGGGGCTGAGGAACGCGGTTTTCGTCGGCACGCCCTTGTCGCGCGCGGCCTGCCCGACGTTCACCGACGGCTCCACGCCGAGGCAGCGGATACCCCGCGCCACCACGTGTTGCAGCAGGTAGCCGTCGTTGCTGGCCACCTCCACCACGAACGAGTCCGGCCCCAGCCCGAGCCGCTCCACCGACGCGTCGACGTACTCGCGGGCGTGCTCCACCCACGAGGTGGAGAACGACGAGAAGTACGCGTAGTCGGTGAACGTGTCCTCGGGCGTGATCAGCGGCGGGATCTGCGCCAGCCAGCACTCCGTGCAGACCTGCAGGTGCAGCGGATAAGTGGTCTCGGGCTCGGCCAGCTGCTGCGCGGTCAGGAACCGCTCACACGGCGGGGTCGCCCCGAGATCGACGACACTCACCAGAGCTGTCGAACCGCAGAGTCGGCATGTGGTCATCAACGGGCTCCTCGGCTCGCGGCTTGCGTGCTAGACACGTCGATGACCAGCGGATGGTCGTTACAGGGAGCGCGCGAGGGGTGGAGCACCGAGTTCGAAATGAGATGTGCTCGTAGGCTGTTTGTCTGATAGCTGCTGGTTGTTCACGCTGGCCGCGGTGTGCGCGGAGAGTAACGCCGCTGCGCGGCGGGTGGGTTTTTTGCGCACCCCGAAGCAAAAGTGTGACTGTGTTGTCTGCCTCGGCTTCGCCGAGGCGGCGAGATCGCTGAAACCCGGTTTCTTCCCTCCCGATGTGCTCGGCCCGAGGGGCCGCGCACATCGCTCAGTCCAGAAACCGGCGCGATCTCGCGGAGTGGTTCGGCAGGGTGACTGAGGTCGTCGGGGAGTTTCCGCGGCGTGCTCCGGCGGCTTGTGCGTCGACTTCGACGAGGTGGCGAGATCGCTTAGACCCGGTTTCTTCCCTCCCGGTGTGCTCGGCCCGACGGGCCGAGCACACCTACCGGTAGGAAAAACGGCGCGATCTCGCGTTCTCAGCCGAGTTTTTCAGCGGCCGGGATGACGTCGGTGGCGAACTTCTCCAGCAGGGACACGTCGGGCACGCCGGGGACGCTGCCGATCGCCGCGTCGAAGCCGAGGGTGTGGAGGCGCTCCAGGTCGGCCAGGAGTTCGCCCGTCTTTTCGCCCTTCTCGCCGATGTCGAGGGTGTGGTAGGCGGTTTTGGTGATCTCGTTGTAGTCGCGGCCCTCGTTCTCGCAGTGCTGCTTGAGCACGTCGAGCTTGTGCTCCACGTCGGGGGTGTTGAAGATGTTGCACGCGTCGCCGTACTTGGCGACGAAGCGCAGCGTCTTCTTCTCGCCGCCGCCGCCGATCATGATCGGCGGGTGCGGGCGCGAGAGGGCCTGCGGCGAGTTCAGCAGGCGCTCGGCGTCGAAGTGCTTGCTCGAGAACGCGGCGTCGCCGTCGCCCCACATCTGCAGGATGTACTGGAGGTTCTCCTCGAGCAGTTCGAAGCGCTCCGCGGTCGGCGGGAACGGGAAGCCGAGGCCCTTCGACTCCTCCTCGTTCCAGCCGGCGCCGATGCCGAGCACCGCGCGACCGCCGGAGAGCACGTCGAGCGTGGTGATCGCCTTCGCCAGCAGGCCCGGGTGCCGGTAGAGGACGCCGGTGATCACGGTGAGGAGCTTGGCGCGCTCGGTGTGCGCCGCGAGGAAGCCGAGCGTCGTGTACGCCTCGAGCATGTCGTTCTCGCTCGGCCCGACGCCGCGGATCTGGAAGAAGTGGTCCATCACGCCGACGTAGTCGAAACCGGCCTGGTCGGCCGTGCGCGCGACGGCGGCGAGGTCGGAGCCGAGCTTCGCCGGCCCGCCCGCCCAGGTGAAGTTGGGGATCTGCAGTCCGAGTTTCATGCGATCGACGGTATACCTGGAGTTACACCACCTGCGTGGTCAAAAGTTGCGGACGACGGAAACGGTGCCGTGCAAGGGATCTGTTACGTAAACAGCGCGTGTCCGCTGGTCGACGGCGAGGTCGCCGGGGTTCACGCCGAGGCTCAGCTCGCCGGTGAGCACGCCGGCCTTTCCGTCCACGCGGGACAGCCCGTTCTGGCCGCCGTTGGTGTACACGGTCTCGGTGCCCTGGTTCACCGCGATCGCCGACGCTTCGCTGCGCAGCAGCACGGTCTTGCTCTGCGTGCGCGACACCGGATCCACAATGGACATGTGGTGGATCGCCGAGTTCGCGACGAACACCGTGCCGCTCGCCTGGTGCACGGCGACGCCCGTGGGGGAGGCTCCGACGCCGGTGCTGCCGGTGAACTTCCCGGCGTCGAGGTCGAAGATCTCGAGGGAATCCGTCGTCGGGCTCGTGCAGTAGACGAGCCGCTGCCCGGTGTCGAGCGCGACGCCGGCCAGGCCGGGCTTCGGCGCGGGCACGATCCGCTGGGTCGTGAGGCTGAGCGTGTCGAGGATCGCGAGCGTGCCGGTCGAGCCGCTCACCGCGTAGACCTTGTTCGCCGCCGGGTCCACGGCGAGCGACGACGCCCCGGCACCTGCGCCGACGACGCTGACCGTCTGGTGGCTCAGCGCGTCGAGCGCGATGACGGTGCCGCCGGGCGGGTTGGTCACGTACACGCGGTTGGCCGCGGAGTCGACGGCGACGTCGCTGGGCTTGCCGCCGACGTTGATGAGCGTGATCACGCGCCCCGCGTTCGGGTCGAGCACGGCCACCGTGCCCGAGTTGGCGTCGGTGACGTACACGAGCCCGGTGACCGGATTCACGGCGACGGCCGTGAGCGCCCCGCCGACGTCGACCACGCTCACCTGTTCCGCCCGCGCCGGGCCGGCCAGCACGGCTGTGGCCGCACCCGCCGTGGCCAGGGCGAACAGACCCCGCCTGCTCAGTTCCGGACCCCGCATCACCCACCTCCTCGGTCGGGGAGATCGATCGACCCTAACTCGCGAGTGGATCACGTGAAGGAACTTCGGGTCGCCCGATCGCGTTGTTTCCGGTGAGTAACCACCCCTGACTGCGGACGGAGGCGAGCCGCGTGCACAAGCACCAGAACGGGCTGAAGACGGCGTTGCTGCTCGGCTTGCTGTCGGCGATCATCATCGGGATCAGCAGCCTGTTCGGCCGGGGTGCCCTGATCATCGGCCTCGTCGTGGCGCTCGGGGTCAACGCGTACGCCTACTTCAACTCCGAGAAGCTGGCCCTGCGGGCCATGCGCGCGCGACCCGTCTCCGAGGTCGAGCAGCCCGCGATGTACCGCATCGTCCGCGAGCTGGCCACCACCGCCCGCCAGCCGATGCCGGCGCTCTACATCAGCCCGACGGTCGCGCCCAACGCGTTCGCCACCGGCCGCAGCCCGCAGCACGCGGCCGTCTGCTGCACCGCGGGCATCCTCGACCTGCTGAACGAACGCGAGCTGCGCGCGGTCCTCGGCCACGAGCTGTCGCACGTGTACAACCGGGACATCCTGATCTCCTGCGTGGCCGGCGCGCTCGCCAGCGTCGTCAGCTTCCTCGCCAACATCGCCTTCTTCTTCGGCGGCAACGACCGCAACGGCAACCCGTTCGCCTCACTGCTCATCATCCTGGTCGGCCCCATCGCCGCGTCGGTCATCAAGCTCGCCGTCAGCCGCTCCCGCGAGTACCAAGCGGACGCCTCGGGCGCCCAGCTCACCGGCGACCCGCTCGCCCTGGCCTCCGCCCTGCGCAAACTGGACCGCGGCACGCGCGCCGCCCCCCTCGCCCCCGAGCCGGCCGTGGTGTCGCAGTCCCACCTGATGATCGCCAACCCCTTCCGCCCCGGCGCGGGCTTGTCGAAGCTGTTCTCCACCCACCCCCCGATCGACGACCGCATCCACCGCCTGGAACAACTAGCCCGCGGCTTCTGACCCCTGCGGGCCCCTCGCCACTCCCTTTTTTGCGCGACCGGCTCGCTCACCGCAGCGGCTTTGCACGATCGGTCCACTCGCTCTGTCCGTGGCGGCTCGACCGGTCCATTCGCGGCGGCGGCATCGCACGATCGGTCCACTCGCTCTGTCCGTGGCGGCTCGACCGGTCCATTCGCTGTGGCGACGTTGCACGATCGGTCCATTTGCTCTGTCCGTGGCGGCCCGACCGGTCCGCTCGCTGTGGCGGCATTGCTCGACCGGTCCACTTGCGCAGTCCGCGTGGCTTGAACGGACCGCTCGCACGTCGGCGCGGCCTGACCGGCCCACTCACGCCGTCCGTACCTCGGCGCGATCGGTCCGCTCGCTACGCCGGTGCCGCGCGAACGGTCCATTCGCGGCATCGGCGCGGCGCGACAGGTCCACTCGCTGCGACGGCGCTACGCGACCGGTCCGTTCGCACCGTCGGTGCGGCGCGGCAGGTCCACTCGCTGCGGCGGCGTTACGCGACCGGTCCGTTCGCGCGGTCGGCGTGGCCCGACCGGTCCGGTCGTTTCGGCGGCGTTGCACGATCGGTCCGTTCGCACCGTCGGTGCGGCGCGGCAGGTCCACTCGCTGCGGCAGCATCGCGCGACCGGTCTGCTCGCGCCGTCCGCATGGCTTGAACGGACCGCTCGCTACCCGTGCCGCGGCGCGACAGGTCCACTCGCTGCGGCGGCGTCACGCGACCGGTCCGTTCGCGCGGTCGGCGTGGCCCGACCGGTCCGGTCGTTGCGACGGCGTTGGTCGATCGGTCCACCCGCGCTTCCCGGGTGGCTTGAGCGGTCCGTCCGTGCCGCTGCGCGACCGGTCCAACTCGCGGCATTGCCGCGACCGACTGCCTGTTCACACCGCCGGCGCCCGCCACGACGGGTCCACTCGTCGCGCTGTCGCCGATCGACCGGTCCGGTCGTGATGCCCGCGCTTCCCGACCCGTCTGTTCACGCGCTCGTGTTGCGCGACCGGTCCGCCCGCGCCGTCCCCTGGGCTTTGGAGGTTTGCCGACTCCGCGCGTGCCACAACGCGAAAGCTCCACTCGCAGCACTGTCGCTGACCGGCCTATCCGCTCGGTGCGTTCGCGTCGCGCGCGGTTCGCCCGCGACCTCCGTGGTGGCTTGAGGGGTCCGTTAGCACTGTCCGTGTCGCGGCACGAAGGGTCCGCTGGCAGCGCTGCCGCCGACCGACTGATCCACTTGCGCGCTCCGGGTGCTTGAACGGTCCACTCGGTGCGCCCTTGCCTCGGCGCGGCTGGTCCCCTCGCGGTGCTGCGAGAACCGACTGAGTCCGTTCGCACCTGCCGCGCTGCGAGACCGGTCCACTCGCGCTGCACCGAAACCGACCGACCGGCCCCTCACCCACACCGCGCAGCCCGCACCCCACACAAACCCGCAACCCCAGGACCCTCAGCCAGCCGCCCCAGAAGACTTCGCGACGTTCATCACGTACTCCCCATACCCGCTCTTCGCGAGCTTCGCCCCCAGCGCGAAGCACTCGTCCGCGCTGATGAAGCCCATTCGCAGCGCGATTTCCTCCAGGCAGGCGATCCGCACGCCCGTCCGGTGTTCCAGCACCTGCACGAACTGCCCGGCCTCGAGCAGGGAGTCGTGGGTGCCCGTGTCGAGCCAGGCGAAGCCGCGGCCGAGTTCGATGAGGGTGGCGCGGCCGGCGCGCAGGTAGGTGAGGTTGACGTCCGTGATCTCGAGTTCGCCGCGCCGCGAGGGCTGCAGTGCGCGCGAGATGTCGACGACCTCGTTGTCGTAGAAGTACAGCCCGGTGATGGCGTTGTTGGAGCGCGGCGAAACCGGCTTCTCCTCGATGGTGACGAGCTTCCCGGTCGCGTCGATCTCGCCGACGCCGTAGCGCTCGGGGTCCTTCACCGGGTACCCGAACAGCACGCAGCCGTCGAGGTCGGTGGAGGCGGTCTGGAGCGTCCGCGAGAAGCCCTGGCCGTAGAAGATGTTGTCGCCCAGGACGAGGGCGACGGGGTCGTCGCCCACGAAGTCGGCGCCGATGACGAAGGCCTCGGCCAGGCCGTTGGGGCTGGGTTGCTCGGCGAAGGAGAACGACAGCCCGAACTGGCTGCCGTCACCGAGCAGCCGGCGGAAGTTCGGCAGGTCGTCCGGCGTGGAGATCACGAGGATGTCCCTGATTCCGGCCAGCATCAGCACCGAGATCGGGTAGTAGATCATCGGCTTGTCGTAGACCGGCAGCAGTTGCTTCGACACGGCCTGCGTGATCGGGTGCAGCCGCGTCCCGCTGCCGCCCGCCAGCACGATGCCCTTCATCCCACTCCTCACTCGCGATGGTCACCGGACCGAGTGAGTGTCTCAGCCCATCGGGCCCTTGCCGAAGTAGGCCTTGCAGCCGAGGTTGTACTCGGTCGCGATCTCCAGCACGCTCTTGCCGCCGTCGACGGGCAGCAGCGTCGACGAGTAGTTGGGGCAGAAGTTGTTGTAGATGCCGCTGATGGCGATCGGCGCCGGCAGCGGGTACCAGTTGCCCTGGCCGAGGTTGTCGTTCGCGAGCAGCACCTGGCCGTTGCCCGGCTGCGGCACGCCCTTCGCGTTGGTGAAGATCTGCCCGACCATCACCAGCCGCACGCCGTGGGGCCCGCCGGGGAAGAGCGTGACGGTCTGCGCGTGCTGGAAGTAGTCGCCGTTCGCGGTCATCACGCGCGTGCCCGGGTCGGCGGGATCGCCCCAGTTCGCGCCGTCGGCCGAGATCTTGTAGTACGGGTCGCAGTAGCGGTCGCCGTAGTTGCAGATCTCGTAGCTGAACCAGTACCGCCCGTCGGGCAGCCGGCGGATGATCGGCATGCCCGGGCGGACGCGGTCCGGCGGGATGGCCATCGTGAGCTGCTTCGTGCCCCAGTGGACGCCGTCGGTCGTGGCGACGCGGTTGAGCACCTGCGCGTACTTCGGGGCCTGGGTCTCGTCGGCGTAGTGGAGCCAGAGCGTGCCGCCGGCGTCGACGGTGAACTCCGGTTCCCAGATGCCGTCGTGGTTGTGCGACCGCGCGGCCTCCGCCAGGAACGACCAGTGCTTCCCGCCGTCGATGCTGGCCCAGACCTTGATCCCGATGCGCCGCTGCGCGCCCGCGTCCTGCCGGTAGCTCGCCGCCCACAGCACGGTGCCCGCGCGCAGCCGCCCGACGCGTTGCGGCAGCTCGTAGAGGGTGCCGCAGCACTCGCCGAGTTTGGCGTCGGGGTCGCGGATCTCGCCGATCTCGTGGAACGACGCGCCTTCGTCGGTGCTCTCCATGATGGGCGTGAACTTGCCGCCGGCGTCCTCACTCGTGAGCGACGCCAGGATGTGGCCGCGCCCGAACGGCGAGTACTGCAGCCGGATCAGCCGCGCGTACGAGCCGTACCCCGGCACCAGCTGCTGCTTGTCGACCACGGCGGACGCGGGCGTGAGCCCGGCGGCGATCACCACCAGCGAGGTGAGGAGGGCGATCACTGGTGTCCAACGGCGCATCCTGAACCTCTCTCACGGGTGGCCGCGCGATTACACCACGCAACCGGCCCCGCCCCGGGCCGTTTTGCGGCACTTCCGCAGGTCAGCGCGCAGAATCCACCCGGTCGTGGGGTTTGGGCTGTCCGATCGGGTGTCAGGGGGAGGTAACGGATCGTCAAAGGGTGACGAAAGATCAGCGGAGGGCCACGCGGTGGCTCACGAGGGGGAATGGGAAATGACGCGCATCTCCGGGCGTGTTGCCGCTCTGGTGCTGATCGCGCTGGTCACGGCCTCGTGCAGCGTGCAGCCCTCCGGGCGCGGCGTGCTCCTGGGGTCGCCGGAGGTCCACTCGTCCCCGTCGTCGTCACCGGCTCCGCCGCCCCGCCGGCTGGAAGCCCCGACGGAAACCCACTCCGGCAAGGGCAACGGCACCGTCACCCTCACCTGGCCCGGCGACGTCCGCGGCTTCCTGACCTTCGACTGCCCCCGCTGCGACTCCAACGTCGTCGTCCACACCGACGGCGACGAAGGCCTGCTCGTCAACGCCATCGGTGCCTACCACGGCACGGTCTGGTTCAACGTCCGCGAAGCCGCCAAGCCCTCCCACACCCTCAGCATCTCCGCGGACTCCGCGTGGACCGCCACGATCGCCGACCACCGCTCCCTCCCGACCGCCCCGGCCGGCAAACCGTACGCGGGCAAGGGCGACGCCGTCGTGGCCATCCCGCCGGACGTCTCGCTCGCGTCCTTCACCGCGAAGAACCGCGGCAACACCGCCGTCTGGGTCCAGGGCGGCGCCACGATGGCCCTGGTGGTGAACCAGATCGGCGCCTACACCGGTTCGTTCCCGGTCCCCGGCCCGACGTACATACAGGTGGAGGCGGGGGACGGCCAGTGGACGCTCACTCCGCAGTGACCCGCGTTCGCCAAAGTGGACCGCACAACCACCGTCCCCTGTGGACGGTTCAACTCCGACGGTGCTCAGTCCCAGTGGTTGAACAGCAGTTCGCTGACGGTGCGTGGTTTCCAGTGCGCGATCTGGCGTAGTTCGGCCTTGGCCAGAGCGGACAGGTCGGCGCGGTTCAGCGGGGTGCTGAGCTCGTCGGCGGTGAGGAGCCGGAACGACGTCTGAGTCGCGAGCGCGGCTTGGCTGACCGGGTCCTCGATGACGGTGACCGGACCCCAGCCCGTGAGGGGCTCGGCGAGGGCGATCACGGGGACGTGCCGGTGGCACAGGATCGCGAACCGCCGCTGTCCTCGACGGGTGAGCGTCGCCGTGTGGAACGTGCTGTACAGCTCGGGTGCGGTGATCTGCTCCACCGTGGCGCCGAGCCGCCGGGCCGCGTCGTGGCTGACCGCCGCGAAGGCCTTCCGGTCGGTGGTGGGCAACGGGCTTGACCCGGCGTCCCGGAAGCCGGTCGCTCCGCACGGCACCGTCCAGGACCCGGCCGATGAGTCCACTCAGTGCTCCGGTTCCCCGGCGGCCTGGCCGAGTGTTGGACCCACGGGCACCCGATAACGGATACCCGCAGGTCAACGACCGTGCGTCACCGGTAGTTGGTGAACTGCAACGCGATCTCGAAGTCCTTGCCCTTCAGCAACGCGATCACGTCCTGCAGCTGGTCCTTCTTCTTGCCCGACACCCGCAGCTGGTCGCCCTGGATCTGGGCCTGGACGCCCTTCGGGCCTTCGTCGCGGATGAACTTGGCGATCTGCTTCGCCTTGTCGGACGCGATGCCCTGGAGGATCTTGCCGCCGATCTTGTAGGTCTTGCCGGAGATCGCGGGCTCGCCGGCTTCGAACGCCTTGAGCGAGATGTTCCGCTTGATCAGCTTCTCCTTGAAGACCTCCACGGCGGCGAGCGCCCGCTCCTCGGTCTCCGACTCGACGGTGAGGGCTTCCTCGCCCGCCCAGCTGATGGTCGTGCCGGTGCCCCGGAAGTCGAACCGGGTGCCCAGCTCCTTGCTCGCCTGGTTCAGGGCGTTGTCCACCTCCTGGCGGTCGACCTTGCTCACCACGTCGAAAGAGGGATCCGCCACGTGTCCTCACACCTCGTACTCGCTCGTCAGGGGCCACCAGCCTAGCCCCTGCCACCCGGTTGATCCGCGGGTCGGGCCGTTGGGTATCCTTCTACGCGGCCGGTCACCCGGCCATGGCAGGTTACCCAAGCGGCCAAAGGGATCTGACTGTAAATCAGACGGCTCAGCCTTCGGGGGTTCGAATCCCTCACCTGCCACACCAGCCAAATCACCCCCGTGACCAGCACGAACCGGTCACGGGGGTGATCTTGTGTTGTGCAGTTGTATGCGGCTGCGCACGGGCTCGCTGCGACTGGTCGCCCCCTATTCGCCCCCGAGTTTTGCGGGGCTCAGGAGTCGCCCAACGCGTCCCCCATGCGGTCCCGGGCCGTTTGCTCGCCCCCGTCGAGGCACTTCGCGTAGACGCGAAGCAGGACCGCCAAACTGTGCCCTGCCCACTTCGCGACCCGGGTCGGCTCGATGCCCGCCGCGAGCCAAGTCGAGACAGCGGCGTGGCGCAGGTCATACGGCCTCTTGGCTAACGGTCCGGCCTGCACCTCAGCGGTGAATACCGCCTTCCGGCAGGCTGCCCATGCTCGCCCGTAGACCGTGCTGCCGATCCGTCCGCCGTCGCGCTCACCGCGGAACAGCCGCCCGTCGGGTGCGGTGCCGAAGGTGTTCACGTGGTTGTGCAGCAGCTCCGTGAGCGCGGGGACGCATGGCACTGAGCGCCCGTGACCGGCAGGACGATGCTTGAGCGGGCCGACTTCGGACGCCTCGCCGCTATCGGTCCAGACCCCATTCACTTCGGGTCGGGCACCTTGCAGGTGGATATCACCCCAGCCCGACTCAGGAATCGCCAAGTCGGCCTTCCCTAGATTTGCCGCTTCCTCCGGCCGGAGAGCGGCGTAGTACATGAGACCGAAAAACGCCTTCAACCGCGGAGGTGCAGCGTCGATCAACATGCGACCCTGGATCGGGTTTACGACCGCCTTCGGGTCGACTTCTGCGAGCACAAACTTTTGCTTCTTCAGCTTTACACCATCCATCGGATTTGCCGAGATAGCCTTAAGCTCAACCCGTGCGTATTCGATCAACTCCCCCAGCGCCGTGCGCCGAATACGAACCGTGTTGCGGGCGGCTTGCCCGCCATCCAACTTGAGGTCCAGAGCATCCAAGACACCCCGGAAGATCTCCGGCTTTCCCAGCTCAGCCACGTCACGGCTCGCCTTCTGGACGAAGCTGATAGCGTGTTGAATCTCCGGTGAGTGCTCACGTTCCCGCGTCTTCTTGTTGTACGCGACTTTCAGGGCCTTCCGGAGCGCGACCTCCTCCCCCTGGTACTTCCCTTTCAGCATCGGAATAGTGGCGGAAACCATCGACTCCACCAACGAAGAGCGGTATTTCGGTGAAGCGTCTTTCCACTTCATGTCCACGTACGCGCACGCACATTCGAAGAATGTCATCTTCCGGCGCGCCCTCAGCATCGACAGCGGCCAGCCTGTCTCGATGTCGAACGCTTCACCCTTACTCACCGCCGTCAGCAGTGCTGAGCGGAAGTTGTTCGCCAGCGGGAACGTGTCAAACGTGTCATCACATCGCTTTTCTGCGACGACCCATCGAACGCGATAGGTGGTCCTCCGCTTTCCCTTGCGGGTCTCGATCGACCAGACCTTTACCTTGTATGTGGTCTCCATCAGGCCGCCGCCTCCTCGCATCCGTCAAGCCAGTTCTCTAGGTCCATCCGCCGAACGCGAAGCGATCCGTTCGGCAGTTTGATGCATTTCGGCGCACGTCCTTTAGCGCGCCATTCGTAGAAGGTTCGGCGGGAAATGCTCAGCTCGTCGCAAACGGCGTCGACGGTGAGGCTTTGACGAAGGGCAGCCATTGTCTTACGACTCCTCGCGCAGCGGTGGCAGTGATCCGGGGCGCGACGAACATGGGGATCTCCTTGGCTAGGCGTAGCGGACGACCGCTACGGGGCTGGCTGGACTTGTCCGCTACATCCGCTACAAGCGCTACATGCCTGGTCAGAGGCGTAGCGGATACGTGGGGTGTAGCGCTCGTATCCGCTACACCGGTCCGGCGGGCGGCGGCTCGCCGGTAGCGGGTGTAGCGCTCGTATCCGCTACAGGCCCAGCGTCCGCTACGCCCGTGACCTGCGATGTAGCGCTTGTAGCGGATGTAGCGGATGTGGGCAGGTAGCGGCTCCAGGCGTCCGCGAGGCCGCCTTCGCCTTCGATCCGGTAGCCCTTCGGGACCTTGCCGCCCGGCATGCGGACGTTCTTCGACTTCACGCCGTACGGCTCAAGTTCCTTTGCCAGGCGGCGAGAGTCGAGCGTTTTGCCGTGGCCGTCGAGGTCACCCCACGGTGCCTCTTCGATATCGCATAGAGCAGCGATGATCTCCGCAGTCGGCATCTCGGTCACGCCGCGGCTGGTGAACAGGTCTCGCAAGTCGGAGAGCAACCGGATGCGCAGCCCGCCGCCCTTCCGGTCCACGTTGGCGGCGGCTACGAAGTGGGAGCACGCTGCCCGCGCGGTCTCCGGCCAGTGATCCCCGGCGGCATCCGCGATTGCGATCAACGGTCGCCAGATCTCGGCTGACCTGTCTCGCACTCCATCCGGCATTTCCGGTCGGCCACGGCTGATTTTGTCGGTCACGGTGCCGATCCAGGCGGCCAACTGCTCACGAAGCGGGGTGGCTTCGACCTCTACGTCCTCCTCCCAAAATTCCTCGACTTCCTCGTCTTCGCGGCGGCGTTGCATGTGGATGGTGATGGCACGAGTGGTGATGGTGTCGGGCATGTTCCCGGCAATGCCGGCAAGGGCAGCGGGCGCGTAGACCGGGAACCGCTGGACCTTCATGGCGCGAGCGTCACCGACGCAGCGCGCGATGGTGGCCGACCGCTTGTATCCCGCGTTGAGCAGCCCGCGCAGATCTTCGTTGTTGCCGCCGCTCTTCGGGTTGAAGATCGTGTCTACCTCGTCGAACAGGATGGTGATCGGCCCGTCGTTGACCATGCGGAACAGTGCGGCCGTGGTGGCCGAGATGGTCATCTCCGGTGCCCTCACGAGGTGCTGAGCCACCTCAAGCACCCGGGTCTTTCCGCTGCCCGGCTCCACGCTCGACAGGATCAGCCGCGGCGTGACGTAGAAGTGGTCAACGGCGTGGGTGTGCGCGTACCAAAGCGCGAGCATCGGTGCACAGTGCTCCGACGGGAACGCGTTGAACCGCAACACGAAGTCCCGCACGTTGTTCAGCACCTCGTGCCCCGGCGCGACCGGCACGTTGGCCGCGCGCCAGGCCGCTTGGCAATCCTCGGTGCAGAAGTCGTCCGACGGCGATCCGTCCAACGGGCGACCGCACTGACAGCACGCGCCACCACCGTCGGCAGCGCCGGGGGCACCGATCGCCGCATCGATGGCGGACACGGTGCTGTCCACATTGGTCATTAGGCTGCCTTTCCTCGGCGGGCTACAGGGTTGCGGGAACCGGCGTCAAGACCGGCGTCAACGACGCGCTCGACCTCACGGGCCGTGCAGTCGCAGGGAGCGGAGATCATGTGTCCGGCCGCCGCTATCAGGTCGGCGCGCGCGGTGTCGTAGTCGACTAGCTCCGCACCGACCTTCCGGCCGATCGTGTAAGCCGCGGACGACAGCACCGCGTTGTGCTGCTCTGGCGGGGCCGTACGGATGCGTTCGCACTCACCCGCGAGTGCAGCAGACCCGTAGCGATCGGGGTCGGCAGCGCGGATCTCACGCGGCGCTGAGCTGGCCGTAGACGCACGTTCGGCGCACGCCTGGACTAACCACCCCGGCAGCTCGACGGGATCGGTCTCATCCGCCAGCTCCCAACCGCCCGCTGCGGCGGTTGACCCGGGTCCCACGACGTACCCGCCGTTCGCCCGAACGTCGACACGCGGAGCCAGCTGACCTGCACTGCTCCGGAGGTGCGTCCCTGCCGGGGCGCGGTAGTAGAGGTGCCGCCCGCCGGACGGCGTGGTGACGGTGTAGGTCGCCGGGATCGGACCACCTCGCCGCTCCGCAAGCTCAGCGAGCGCGGCGGCTCCGTCCGCACCGGACTGGCCGGGCTTCGGCTGGTCCAAGTCGATGACCACGAGCCGCGCCGGACCTGTTGCGACGGCTACGTTCCAGGTGTCCGCGCTCCAGCATCGGCGGATACGGGCGGGGTCGGTGGTGGCGCGCGCTTCCCACTCTCGGACTGCTGGCCGCTTGCGACCGGGCACAAGCGGGAACACCGGCCAGCCCGAACCTGCGAGGTACAACGCCCACTCCAGAGTGTGCGCGCCGTGAGGCGTAGTCACTCGGACCACCCCGCATTGGGGTCGCAGTCGGGTGCGTCCGGATCGACGTTGTAGACCTTCCACGGGTCCGGTGTCCGGTCGGCGAACTCGGTCAGCGGGTCGCCGGGGGCGATCTCGTCCGGGATGCGCCGCACCGGCAGCCGGTCGGCTCCCAGCCGCTTGGCTTGCTGCGCGGCCCACGCGTCCATGGCGGCTTCGTCGTCTTCGGCGAAGTCCGGCCGGGCGGGCACGGTGCGCAGCTGCGGGTGTTGCTCGAACAGCCACGCCTTGCACTGCTGGCCGTAGGCGATCGCGGTCATCCCGGCAGACGGGGCGGTGCGTCCGATGAGGAATCCGACGATTTCCCGATACTGCTGGGGAGTGGAGGGCAGGCCGTGCGTGACGGCGAGGATCGAGTACAGGTCGAACACGCGCACTTCGTTGGCGTCCATGGTCACTTACCTCCGTTGGCGGCGTAGACGGCGAGGCAGGCTGGGCACTTCTTCTTCGTCGCGGGGAACCACGGGGACCGAGAACCCTTGCTAGGGCAGGTGATTCCGCAGTAGGTGGTGAAGGTTCCGTGCCACCACGAGGTTTTCGCGACGAAGTGGTAGATCTCGGCGCTCACTTGGCCTCCCGCGAGATGAGGGCGACCAGGACGGCGGCAGCGTCGGCGAGAATGTCGGCGTGGTCGAACGCGAGGCGCGCGGACAGGGCGGTGTCGAGCGGGACCCATTCGGCGGTGGCGGCGTCGTCCCCGGCGCGCGGCGGCGTCGCGCTCGGCAGAACGGCGACGTACGCGACGTTCACGTAGCGCCCGCGCGGATCGCGTCCCGGGTGGTCGTAGATCCCGACCTGGTACAGGGCATCGGCGGTGACGCCGGTTTCCTCGGCCAGTTCCCGCATTCCGGCTTCGGGAAAGGTTTCCTCGACGTCGACGTGACCGCCGGGCAGCGCCCACAAGCCCGTGAAGGGCTCCCAGCGGCGACGGATCAGCAGAACGTGCCACGCGCCTTCTTCGTAGGCGAACGCGGCGACGTCCGCGGTGAGGTGGGCCAGTTCGTGGTTGCCGTGCTCGTGAGCGTCCATCGCAGCTCTCCTTCTGTCGGTTACGGTGTGTGCCTGTTTTCGGCATGGCTCGGCTGGCGCGATGTCCCGGGGAGGGAGTCGCGTGACGGGGTGCGCAGGTACGGTTTTCGAGCGTGATCGGCGGGTGGCGAGTGGGGGTCCCTCGCCTCCCTGGTCGGGGTCGTAGCTGGTCAGCAGGGGGAGGCGGGTCCGGGGAGGCGGTGAGGGAGAACTCCCCGGATTCCGCGGCCTCCCTTAGTCGGTTCCCTCGTCCTCGTCTGCGTCGAACTCGGCTTCGTCGTCACGCTCCGCAATGGCTTCGCGGACGCGGGCGGCGCTGATCTGCTTGACCCCGCCGGACTTGTAGGGCTTGGCCGAGTCGGGCAGCGCCTTCTGCAGGTCGCTGAATGTCCAGCCGCCGTAGGTGCCGCGGTCGAGATTCGCGAGGCCCTGCAAGACTTCCTGCGTGCGCATCCGGGCTTCGGTGCCGATGACCTTCGCGATGTCGGCGAGGTGGTCGACTCGTTCGGCGCGGACTTCGGTCGTCGCGGCGGGCAGCGCGGTCTGCTCCGCCAGTTCCATGGCGCGTTTGGTGACTCGGGCGGCGTCCTTCTCGCCGTTGTAGAAGCTGCGCAGCAGACCGGGTTGCGCGGTGAAGCCGCGGGCCATGCAGGTGCCGACGTCGCCGGGGCCTTCGTCGGTCTTGGGCACGAGTCCGACTGCGGAGATTCCTGCCTTGTAGGAACCGGTGCCCAGCACCGCGTCATTGGCCATCTGGTCGCCGATCGCGAAGCACGCCTTGTTGCTGGCCACCGACGTGATCTTGCGCGGCAACGCGTCCTTGGACGGTTCCGGCGTCAGGAAAATCAGGGTGATCGCGTACTTCCGCGCGGTGGACATCAGCTTGGACGCGACCTCGATCGCGGTCTTGCCGTCCTTGCCCATAAACAGGTTCTGGCACTCATCGATCACCACGACGCGCGGACGGAGTCGACTGTCCTTTTCGGCCAGTTCCCGGGTGACCGAGCGGGAAACGGCGTGCTCCTTGATGGCCTGCCCGCGCACGGTCAAGTCGTCGTACAGCTCGCACAGCAGATTCAGGCACTTGTCCACGGTGTCCTCACCGGCACCGGTGGTCAGCGAGTTCAGCCGCGGTTTCATCGGGTCGTAGTCGGCATTCTCGGCCATGACCACGACATCGATCACGGTCAGCGGGTCGAGCATCGCGCCGAGCACCAGGTTGATCGCCAGAGTGGACTTGCCCGAGCCCATCATGCCGCCGAACACGTAGTTCGCCTCGAACAGCCGCCCGTTCACCACGTCGCCCTTGAGCGTCACCCCGACCGGGACCCCGGCGAAGTAGTCGGCCTGCGCGTTGTCGAGGTCTTCGAGCAGCGGCCACGGGTCCACCGGCCCGGACAACGCACCGGGTTTGGCCACCCACAGGTCCAACATGCTCGGCTTCGGTTCGGTCGGCCACACCTCGCGCGGGTACCGGACCAGGTTGTGCGCCAAGGTGGTCTTGCGCTTGACGATCTCCTCCACCGGGCACGCCGGGGGCAGCGCGACCTGCGCGCGCCAGCCCTTGCCGTCCTTGTGCGGCGGGGTGATGAACTTGATCCGCCACCCTTCCTTGACCGCGCGGTTGAATCCCGGGATGTTCAGGTTCTTCAACGCGTTCAGGATGGTGTTCTCGTCGGGCAGCTCGTCCATCGCGTCGCCCTCGACCTTCGGGGCGAGCCACTGCGGGGTGTCGCCGTGGGTGCGGCCGGTCTGGTACAGGTAGCCCAGCCCCAGCACGGTGCCCCCGACCAGGAGGAACACGCCGTAGCTGGTCAGGAACCACACCGTGAATGCGATCGCGTCGAGCACCGCGCCGATCGGCGCGAGAACTTCGCTGATGTCGCCGTTCTTGACTGCCAGGATCATGCCGATCCCGAGCAGCAGACCGGCCAGCCCGAGCAGCCCCACGACGGTGGCCTTGATGACCTTGCCGGGCGCGGAAATCCAGTCCTGAACCCGATCGTGGCGGCGCTGCTTCTCCGCCACGTCGGCTTCCTGCCAGTACCGCAACGCGTCCTGGTCGCCCGCGGCTTCGGCGGCGCGCATCTGGCGTTCGTACCGGTTCGCGCCGTGCGCATCCCGCCACCGGCGAACCACGACTTTCACGCCGGAAGTCGGGTAGGCGACGACATGGCGGAACGCGGCCTTGGTGCGGTCGTGCTTGGCGACCTTCTTCGCGGTGCGCACGACCACTACCGCGTCATTGCGGTAGCCAGCCCACCGAGCGAGCGCCTGTTCCTTCTGCGACTTGCGCCGTTCGTACTCTTCGGCCGAGAGCACTTCGTCGGCTTCGAGCACGGGGCCGTTGTGTTCGCGGGCGGGCAGGCGGTGAACGGTCGCGAGTTCACCGGCGGTGGTGTTCACGGACGCGTTCGCGGACGCCTCGGCCGGGGTGTTCACGGATGGTTCGACGGGGGTGTTCACGGGCTGCTCTCCGTGGTGTTCGCGATCGGCGGTGGTGGACATCACGCGACCTCCCTCAGGGCGGTGGGCTCCGGGTCGGCCGGGGCCGTGTCGGTGTCGGCGAGTTCGGCGGCCAGGGCGGCGGCGACGTTGGACGAGGTGCCGCGGGCGCAGTCGGTGACGCTGCGGACCCAGGCCGGGGTGATCTCGGTTCCGGGCGTCCACGCGGCGCGGGCGTCGGCCACGTAGTCGGCCAGGAGCTTGCGGGCCGCAGGCTTGGCCTTGGTCGTCTTGCGGGCGGGCTTGCGCGGCTGGGCCGGTTTCACCTCGACCGGCTCAGCGTCGGCGGGCTCCGGCGCTGCCTCGACCGGGGTCGTCGCCTCGACCGGGGCGGGCTGGTCGACGTCCGCAACGGCAATGCCGGCATGGGCGTGACCGGCGGCAGCGAGGACGGCTTCGGTGAGCTTGTCGCGCAGCACCGGAGCGGTTTCCGCGGCGAGGAACACCAGCACCGGCGGCACCGAGTGCAGCGCCACCCCGGCGACGTCGAACCGGGTCCAGGACTCCCAGGTGTTCATGACGTAGGTGGCCAGGAACGCGAACCACTTCGTCCGGTGCGCCCACACCCCGGTCGACACCTGGTAGCGGGCGGTGATCTGCTCAGCCCGCAACACCGCCACCAGGACGAGGGACACCATCGGGTCCAGCAGCCAGCCCGCGAACCAGCCCAGCGACCACACCGGCGCACCGGCGGCGGCGAACTGCTGAACGTTGACCATCGTGAACGCCAGGCCCAGGAAGATCCCCAGCCAGATCACCGCGTCCACCTGGGTGCGGACCTTCTCCACCCGCAGCGCGACCACGTCCGGGTGGTTCGCCAGCCGCCGCACCTGCGCCGCGGTCGCGGCGTCCTGCGCGAGCTTGTCCGCGTCCGTGAGCGGCACGTGCCGCGCGTCCGTCGGGCTGTTCATTACGCGCCCTCCTTCAGTTCGCGGGTGGCGGCGGTCAGCGCCGGGAACGGAGTGGTGTCGGTGTCGCTGGTGATCTGTTGCGGTGCGCCGGTTTCCGGTGCGCGGTCGCGGCGACGAACGGCGATCTCATGACCGGCCCACGCGCCTCCGGCCAGGACGGACCCGAGGGCGAGCCAGCCGGTGAACAGGGCGGCGAGTACGAGTGGCGCGGCCACGGCGAGCAGTTCGGCGAAGTGCCACACCACCCACTGGATCGCCTGGTCGGTGCGGGTGCAGGTGTGTCGAGCGGTCATGACGTTCACCTCCGGTCAGCGGGGCGGGGTCAGGCGGCCCGCACGGGCCGCGGCAAGCAGAAGGGACCAGCGCACGGCCCGGCAGGCGACGACAGCGCCAGCGACACCGGCGGGCAGCACCACCCATGTCGTCGGGAACGCGACGACCAGGGTGATCAGCACACCGAGAAACAGCACCGCCCCGCGCAGATTCGCGCTCATGTCGTGCGCCACGGCCTCGCAGTACGCCTCCTGCCAGGTCAGCCACATCCGCTGGTCAACGCGCCTACGCATGCCGGGCCTCCTGCGTGCTCTCGCGGGGAAAGAACTGGTTGATCGGCCCGCGCGGCTCGCGGCTGGCCTGTGCGGTGGCGTAACGGTCGAGTTCGCCCATCACGCCCTCCAGAACCCGCGCCACCAGCACGATCGGAATGCGGATCAGGTGCAGGACCAGGAACAACAGGACGGTGACCGCGTGCCGGATGAGCGCCGCCGTCCCGAACCGGGACAGAACCTCGAACGTGCTCACGACTGGTCACCCCCGGTGCCCCGGGCAACCCAGCGGTGGCACCACGCGAGGACGTCCTCATCCGGCGATGTCCAGTCGATCTCGGGATCAGCGTCGAACGCGCGAGCAGCGGCAACGGCGCGGCCCTGGCCCCGGACGCTCAGCGGGAGAACACGCGAGCCTTGCGCGGTGAGCCACATCGGGTTCCACAGGTCCAGCCGCAACTTCACGCTGCCGTCCGCGGCTTCGATGACCGGACCTACGGCAAGACGGCCGTCGATCATGACGAAGGGACGCGGCACCTCGACGGTGAGGCCGTCCACCTCGACCGCGCAGCCGACACCGACGACCGCTCCACGAGGCGTGACGTTGACGGGCACAAGCTTCAGGTAGTCGGTCATCGGTTCGCCTCCTGGCGTTCGCGGGCGATGCGTTCGTTCTCGCGGGTCACGTGGTCGTGCAGCTCCCACGGGTCTTCCGGGGTCGGGTTCATGCGGCGGCCTCGATTCGGTCGGCCTGCTCGTCGTCGAAGCACTCCCAGCACTGGCGGGTGCTGGTCGGGACGCAGTAGCCCTGGACCCGGGTGCAGTCGACACAGGTGCGGCGGGCTTCCATCGCGTGGTCCATCTGTCCCGGCGCGGCCTGCCGCTTCGGCGCGGCCAGCTCGACCGAGAACAGTTCGGCGACGGTTTCGCGGGCATAGGGCTTGCGGTGGCGGAAAACCAACAACGCCAAGGGGTCTTGGCCGTTAGGCCGGAGCCCGGCGTCGCGCAGCTGCGAGCGGGTGAGCAGGGTCGAGGGGGCTTCGCCCCAGCCGAACACCGGCAGCCCGTCTCGGAAACCGCGGCAGAGCGCGATGTGGTGGGTGCGGCCGTCGAACACGCGGGTCACTTCCTGGCGGCGGTTGCGCGGGTTCATCGCGCCGTCACCTCCACCGACGGGTCCGCAGCAAGGGCGTCGACCAGGGCCGAATAGGCGGCCGGGGCACGCACAGCGAGGATGCGCAGCGCGGCACTGACCTGGCCGCTGTCGACCGCGGCGCAGTGGGCGCGGAACGACAGCTCGTCGGCCCGTTCAGCGAACGCAGCGAACACCTTCCGGTACAGCGGATATCCGGGGATCGAGCGCGGCAGGATGACCAGGTGCACGGTCGCGGCGAAGAAGGTCAGGTCTCGCGCGGTGGCCGGATCGGCGAGCATGTCCGCGATCCGCTCCAGTCCGGTCCGGGCGGTGGTGCGGTCGAGAAGACCGGCCATCTCGCGGAGCGCGGGACCGTAGGTGTCAGCCAGCTGCGCGAACTCCGTCGCGATGTCGCCGGTGAACAGAACGGCGGCCGCGCCGCCGTCTGGCGGCTGTGCGCCGCGGTCAGCGGGTTCTACCATCTGAATCTCCCTCGTACGGTCATGCGGCTGGACGTGGGGACCCGGCGCGGCGTGCGCGTTCTTGGCGGGATGAGCCGCCGCGTCGGGGTGGAAGTTCAGCCGGGCGCACATCACGCGGCCTCGCTCTCGATCTCCGCGGCTGCGGGCTGCGCAGTGGTCGGCAGGGCGCGGAGAACGGACCGGCTGGCACGACGCTGGCGGCGACCTGCGCCGCGCTGGTCGCGGAAGTCGTGCAGGTAGTCGTGCATCGCGGCCAGCTCAGCCGCGGACAGGAACAGCTCGGTCTCTTCGGCCGCAGCGTCGAGCTGGTCGAACGGGTCGAACTCGAATGCAGACCGTTCCTGAGCAGCGAGAACGTCGTAGTTCTCGTCCATGCCGTCGTACGCGGCTTCGGCGGCGCGGCGGCTGGTGAAAGCGGACCTCATCGGATCTCCAATCAACGAAAAAGAGCAGGTCAGGGGACTCAGAGCGACTTGATGAACGTCGTGACGCTTCCGATCACGTGGCCCACGAAGTGCGCCGACTCCAGCGGTGCGGTGACGACCATGAACAGCACGAACGCGATCAGCGCGAAGCCGAACAGCTTCCCCACAACGCCCGAGCCGCCGCCGAGCTTGAAGCCCTTCGGAAGCGTCTGCTTGGCCATGTCGTCCTCCTAGTTCGAGCGTTTGTCGGTTTGAGAGTTTGTACTCAAACCTGCTGACATGGATGAACGTAGCCGACGGCGCGGGCGGAGCGCAAGGGGGTTTGTGTACAAACCCTCAAACGCCTACGATCGGCGGCATGGAGACACAGCGGACCCCCGCGCGGCAGACGATCGCGCTTCGGATCGCCGACGACCTGCGGATCAAGATTGAGCTGGGCGAACTCCGAGCAGGGGACTCGCTGCCCCCGCTCCACCAGCTCATGGAGGAGTACGACGCATCGCAGACGTCGGCGCGCAACGCAATCACCCTGCTCAAGCAGCAGGGGCTTGTTGTGGTGAAGCGCGGCACCCCGCCGAAGGTGCGGCCGAAGCCCAAGAGGGTTGAGCGAAGCTCGGACCGCCACCAGGCGGAGAAGGACATGGTTCGGCAGCCGGAAGACGTCCGCGCTGGCCACGGCCTGGCCGAGGATGACATGGGCGAGTCGATCGACCGATACGACTTCATCCCCAACTACTCGCTCGTACCCGCAGACCTCGACCTGGCCGATGCATTCGGCGTCCCGGAGGGCACAACCCTCCTGCGACGCGAATACATTCACCGAGACCGAAAGACCGGCGCACTTGAGGCCAAGTCGCTGTCTTGGCTCTTGAAAGAAGTTATCGACGCGAATCCGAAAATCGCCGACCTCAAAGAAGCCAAATGGCCGGGCGGAACCATGCATCAGCTCTACACAGTCGGAATCGAGATTGACGAAGTAGTGGACCACGTGACTTCCACGATGCCGACGACCGTGGAAATGGAGGAGTGGAATCTAGTCGAGGGAACACCGCTCCTGCTGGTCCGCCGGATATCAATCGACACAAATGGTCGAGTTGTCGAAGTAAGCGACGCTCAGTACCCCGCCGATCGAACCATGCTGACCTTCCGCACACCGCTTAAGCGATGGGACGACAAGTAATGACGAAGCGACTTTCTATCATCACTGCCGCATACGCCCCGCTGTCCGAATACTTCGATGAAACAATTCGAAGTGTAATGAGCCAGGATCTCCCAGAAGGGTGGGAATTTGAATGGCTGATTCAGGAGGACGGCGAATCGCCCGGACTCTCAAGCAAGGTGGCCGCCCTGCCGAACGTTCGATATGCGCCAAACCGGGCGCACACCGGCATTGCAGCAACTCGTAATCTCGCGCTGACCAGGGCTACCGGCGACGTCGTGCAGGTGCTAGACCATGATGACGTCCTCTTGCCCGACGCATGGCTGCGGATGCTCCCGCACTTCGAGCGGCCAGATGTGCACTGGGCGGTCGGCCAGGCCGATGACCTGCTGTCTAACGGCGAGCGGCGAGGCTACGAATCGGCTATCGCATTCGGCGAGGTGCCCGCTGGCTTGGTCAATACCTGGGCGATCGACCACGAGGGGAACTGGCCGATCCACTGCGCCGGGCTGTACCTGAGGACCGAGCTGGTCCGTGCTTTCGGCGGCTGGGGCGGTGCCCCGGTTGACGATGACATCATCATGTTTGCCGCACTATCCGAAGTGGTCAATGGCTACAACGAAAGCGCCGTGACCTGGCTATACCGCGTACATGACCGGCAGACCTCGAAGAGCGCAACATGGAGGGAACGCAGCAGCGACGGCCGCCGAATTGCACTACAGCGAATCGAGGCCATTCGAGCCGTCGGATTGAAACCCACAGGCGACCTGTCCAACCTTTCACCAAGCAAGACTGTGCATGTTGGCCCGGCAGCAAAGGAAACCATCGGCGGAGCTTGGTGGAAAAATAGCGGTCATTCCTAAAACCGGCGCGGACGGAGCAGCGTCACCACGATTGCCGTTCCGAGCGCGACTAGGACACTAGGGCCAAAACCCCAACCGACGCTCATACCCACGACAAACGCAGCCAGCGCACACAGCAGTGGGAGTATCCAGCGGCGGCGTGGTCGAACTTGCTCGACAACGACGTATTCGGTTGGTCGACGGAACATTTCGTGTTTCCCCTCTTGCACGAGTACAAGCCCAAGTTGCACATTAGACGAGTTCGCACAGGTTGGGGAGGGATTCGAGGATGGCGGGGCGACCAGAGGGCACCTCCGGCGGCTACAACGACCGGGGGCCGGATGACTACGACCGGGACGCATGGCAGGAGTTCACGCCGTGGCGGCCCGGCGATCCGACCACCAGGGGCGAAGCGCCAGCAAGTTACGCGGTCGGATTCGAGAGCACGGCGCTCTATCGACCGTCGGAGGACGAGAATGCCGGCCGGACGCACACGGTCGACCGGGAACCGCCAGGCCAGCCGCCCACCGGTCGGCCTCGGTCACGATGGTGGACAGAAGACCAGCCAGTGCGACTCGATCGCGGCGACCGCGTGACCAGCCGGTCCGCGGTCGGCGGCGCGGTGTTCTCCCACGTTCCGGCCGGTACCGAAGGGCGCGTAACGGGCACGCGATCCGGACTCTTCGGCGGCGACTTCGCCACCGTCGAGTTCGCGAACGGCTACGTGGAGGAGGTACCCACCTCGGAACTCAACCGCGAAACAGGCTGGTTCTGAGCCGCCCACGCGCCCTATTTCATCCCAAGCTAGGCCGAAAAACTGCTCCGGTGCAGGTCAGAGGGAGTGCGGCCTCTCGTCTGTAAATCAGACGGCTCAGCCTTCGGGGGTTCGAATCCCTCACCTGCCACACCAGCCAAATCACCCCCGTGACCAGCGTCAACAGGTCATGGGGGTGATCTTGTGTTGTGTGGCTGTGTGCGGGCGTGTGCGGCCGTTTCCGGCTGTCCGCCCCACATACGCGCCCGCACCACGCCCGCGGGATTCGGGGCTCACAGGCCGCCCAGCGCCCTCGCCACGCGGTCCCGCGCTGTCTGCTCGCCTCCGTCGAGGCACTTCGCGTAGACGCGCAGCAGCACCGAAAGGCTGTGCCCTGCCCACTTCGCCACGCGCGTCGGCTCCACGCCGCCGTTGAGCCATGTGGACACTGCGGCGTGGCGGAGGTCATACGGGCGCTTGCCGAGCGGGCTGGCGGCCACCTCAGCGGTGAACACCTCAGTCCGCGCGCGCCCACACGACCGTAGACGGTGCTGCCGACTCGACCGCCGTCCCTGGCGCCGCGGAACAGCCGGCCGTCTCGCGCCGTGCCGAACCGAAACAGGTGGTCATGCAGGATGGCTGTCAGCTCAGGAGTGCACGGCACTTTCCTCCCTTCTTCTTCGTTGCGGTGCTTCAGCGGCCCTCTTCGACGCCTGCCCGCTGTCGGTCCACGACTCTTCGATCCGAGCGGGGATCGACTTCGTGCAGCACGAACTTGCGCTTCGTCGCCTTCACCGCGTGAAGCGGGTTCGAGGTCAACAGCTTCCTTTCCGCCACGGCATACGTGATCGCATTCCCGAGCTTGGTGCGCCTGATTCGGACGGTGTTGGTCGCCGCGCGCCCGCCGTCGAGCTTGAGCTCCAGAGCACGCAGCACAGCGCGAAGCACTTCCGGATCGGCGAGGTCCCCGACGTTCCTGCTCGCTTGCCGCGCGAAGCTGATGGCGTGCTGCACTTCTGCTGTCAGGTCGCGTTCCCGCACGTTCCTGTTGAAGGCGATCTTCAGCGCCTTCCGCAGCACCGCCCGCTCACCGGAGTAGCTCCCGTGCAGCAACGGCACGGTGATCGTCATCAGCGATTCGGCCAGCGACTCGCGGTACTTCGGTGACGAGTCGTCCCACTTGATATCGGCGAACTCGAACCACGGCTTCGTCTCGACCGGGTCGCGGCGCATCGATGCCGGCATGCCGGCATCGACGTCGAACGCCTCACCTTCTTGCGACGAGGCGACCAACTTGGAACGATGGCTGTCGGCCAGGGCCCAGGTGGTGCAGGTCGGTCCAAAGCGGACGCCGTCGACTCCGATCTTCGTGTCGGTGCTGGTCTCGGCGTGGCGGCGAACCACAGGGCGACCGTCGCCGGAATCGACATGTCCCCGCACCGAAAAGCCCCCGCGATCCACTCGCGGGGGCTTTCGCGTATCAGGCGGCGCGCAGCTTCGTCGGGGTCACCACCAGGGCGACGGAGAACAGCGCCGCGAACTCCTCCGGTGTGCCGAACAGCGCGCCGATGCGTTCGGAGTACTTCGCGACGTACGCGGGGTTGCGGTCGGCCGGTGGTTCGTCGGCCGCGAGGCGGGCGGTGCCCTCGATGCGGACGACGTTGCGGCCGATGTCCGTGACGTCCAGACCCAGGCTGACGCGCGGGTTCGCCGCGATGTTGCGCAGCTTCTGCCCGGCCGGCCGGCTGTACAGCAGCAACGTGCCGTCCTCGCGCGCGAGGAACCACACCGGCACGCTGACCGGCTGGCCGTCCGGGCGGACGGTGGTGAGCCAGGCCATCAGGTTCTGCTCCAACCGGGCCTCGACGCGGGTGCGGTCGGCCTCCGGCAGGCGTGACGTGAGTTCCACGGTGATCCCTTTCCCAGTGTCGTCGTGAGGGTAGGGCGAGGGTCCGACAATTTTAGGTGATCAAACTCTCGACCTGCGGATTCGCTCCCACTCGGATGGCAGGCGCACCCCTGGGCGAGGTCATCGGGTTCCACCCGTTCCGCAGCAGCTTCCCCGCGCCGCCGGGCTGCCACCGGGCCCAGGCCGGCGCCCTCGATGAGCTGCTCCTCGACCCCGCCCGCCGCCTGCGCTCCTCGCCCGCCTGCCGGACACCCTCGGCTGCCACCGGCAGGTCGTGGTCGACATCGACATCCACTACGCCCTCACCATGCTGGGCTGCATCGAGGCGGCCGCCCCGTAAGCTGGCGGTCTCGTCGCCTGGGGGAGGGTTCGCGTGAGTTTCGATCTCGTCGTGTGGTCCGCTGCCGACACGCAGCCGAAGGCCCGGTACGACGGGCTCGGCGACACCGAACCCGAGGGCATCAGGGACCCGCAGGTCGCCGCGTTCTACCGCGGCCTCACGGCCCACCACCCGGAACTGGTCGACGCCGACGACCCCGAGCGGTCGCCGTGGAACGCCGGCCTCAGCCAGTACGCCGACGCCGTCGTGCTGCCCATCGCGAGGTCGCACGCGGAGGCCGTGCAGCGCTTCGTGCTCGCCCTGGCCGGGCGCCACGGCCTCGAGACCTACGACCCGCAGTCCGGCGCCGTCCACCACCCCGGGGTTCTCACCCTCACGTCCTGCGACGGCTCCCGCGCCGAAAACCCGGACGCCGCAGCCATTCGCCGCGCACTGCAGCGCCTGTCCCGCACCAACTGGTACGCCGTCCTCGAACGCGGCGACTCCTACGTCCAGGTCGGTCAGGGCAAGTCCGCGGGCGCCCCGGCCCGCCACTACGCCCTCGAACACCGCGACGGCTCCCCGGACCGCCACTACCGCACCGACGTCCGCTCCCTCGACGACGTCATCACGGCCTTCACCGGTTTCGCCACCGGCGACCCGTCGTGGCCTCAGAGCTTCGAGTGGCGCGAGCTCGACTTGTGACGGCCTGAGTCCCCAAAGCTGCCCCGCGATGGCGGACGCTGCCGGCCTCGGGCGGCACCGCTTCACCGAACGCCGGCTGTCCGCCGCGACCCGGGCCCGGCACCTCTGAGTGGCACTGCTCACATCCCCGGCTCGCGCAACGTCCGGGAAACGCGCGTGGTGTCCACTCAGGCGCACAGCGCGAGCAGCGAGGAGGCACCATGCCCGAAGTCGTGTTCCGAGTGCGGTGGCCGGATGCCTCGGTGCAGCGGTGCTACTCACCGTCCACTGTGGTCGAGGAGCACGTCGTCGCGGGGGAGGGGTACGCGGTCGCAGAGTTCGTCGCGCGCAGCCGGGTGGCGTTGACGGTCGCGTCGGAGCGGGTGCGGGAGCGGTTCGGGTTTCCGTGTTCGCGCGCCGCGGCGCAGCTGGCCGACATCGAGCGGCGCGCGGCCTACTTCGCCGCAGGGGAGGTCGTGGTGGAGGCTTTCGAGAACTGAAAGGCCCCCGTCTCCCAAGGGAAACGGGGGCCTTTCGACTATCCACAACCGACTCAAGCGGCGGCGGGAACCTCCGAAGAAGCAGGCGTCAAAGCCAGCTCCAGAACCTCACGGACGTTCGCCACGGCGTGCACATCCAGCTGCGACAACACCTCCGCCGGCACGTCGTCCAGGTCCGGCTCGTTGCGCTGCGGGATGATCACGGTCTTCATCCCGGCCCGGTGCGCCGCCAGCAGCTTCTGCTTCACGCCACCGATCGGCAGCACGCGGCCGGTCAGGGACACCTCGCCGGTCATCGCGACGTCCGCCCGCACCACGCGGCCCGAGAGCAGCGAGGCGAGAGCCGTCGTCATGGTGACGCCGGCCGAAGGGCCGTCCTTCGGCACCGCGCCCGCGGGGACGTGGACGTGGATGCCGCGGTCCTTCAGATCGCTGACGGGCAGCTCGAGCTCCGCGCCGTGCGAACGCAGGTAGGACAGCGCGATCTGCACGGACTCCTTCATCACGTCACCGAGCTGGCCGGTGAGCTGCAGGCCCGTCGAGCCGCTCTCGGGGTCGTTCAGCGACGCCTCGATGTACAGGACGTCACCGCCCGCGCCCGTCACGGCCAGACCCGTTGCCACGCCGGGGATCGACGTGCGCTGGGTCGAGGTCGGCAGCGACGACTCCGGCACGTGCCGCGGGCGGCCCAGGTACTTCTCCAGGTCGTCGGCACCCAGGGAAACGGGCAGCGAAACCTCGTCCAGCGCCACCTTCGTCGCGATCTTCCGCAGCAGCTTGGCGATCGTGCGGTTCGCGTCGCGCACGCCCGCCTCGCGGGTGTACTCGGCGGCGATCCGGCTGAACGCCTCGTCGGCGATCACCACGTCGCCGGACGCGAGGCCGGCGCGCTCCAGCTCGCGCGGGAGCAGGTGGTCACGGGCGATCGTCACCTTCTCGTGCTCGGTGTACCCGTCGAGCGTGACGAGCTCCATGCGGTCGAGCAGCGGGCCGGGGATGGTCTCCAGCGCGTTGGCCGTCGCGAGGAACACGACGTCGGACAGGTCCAGCTCCACCTCGAGGTAGTGGTCGCGGAACGTGTGGTTCTGCTCCGGGTCCAGCACCTCCAGCAGGGCGGCCGTCGGGTCGCCGCGGTAGTCGGCGCCGACCTTGTCGATCTCGTCGAGCAGCACGACCGGGTTCATCGAACCGGCCTCCTTGATGGCCCGTACGACGCGGCCCGGCAGCGCGCCGACGTACGTGCGCCGGTGCCCGCGGATCTCCGCCTCGTCCCGGACGCCACCGAGGGCGACGCGGACGAACTTGCGGCCCATCGCCTTCGCGACCGACTCGCCGAGCGACGTCTTGCCGACCCCGGGAGGACCGGCGAGCGCCAGCACCGCACCCGAACGACGGCCGCCGATCGGGCCGAGACCCGACTCCGCGCGACGCTTGCGCACGGCCAGGTACTCGATGATCCGCTCCTTGACGTCGTCGAGGCCCGCGTGGTCCGCGTCGAGCACGGCGCGCGCGGCGGCGATGTCGTAGACGTCTTCGGTCCGCTCGTTCCACGGCAGCTCCAGCACCGTGTCGAGCCAGGTCCGGATCCAGCCGCCCTCGGGCGACTGCTCGGAGGTGCGCTCCAGCTTGTCGACCTCGGCCAGCGCGGCCTTCTTCACGTTGTCGGGCAGTTCGGCGGCTTCGACGCGGGCGCGGTAGTCGTCGTCGGAGTCACTACCGTCGAGCTCACCGAGCTCCTTGCGGATCGCCTCGAGCTGGCGGCGCAGCAGGAATTCCTTCTGCTGCTTGTCCATGCCCTCCTGGACGTCCTTGCGGATGGTGTCGGTCACCTCGAGCTCGGCGAGGTACTCCTTGCTCCACTCCATGGCCTTCTCGAGCCGCGCGCTCACGTCGAGCGTGGTCAGCAGCTCGATCTTCTGCTCGGTCTTGAGGTACGGCGCGTTGCCGGACAGGTCGGCCACCGCTGAGGGGTCCTCGACCTGCTGGACGGCGTCGATCATCTGCCAGCCACCGCGCTGCTGGAGCAGCGAGATGACCACGGCTTTGTACTCCGTCGCGAGCTGCGCGGAGCGGTCGTCGGTGAATTCGGTTGCCTCGTCGGCGTGGACCCAGCGCGCGGCGCCGGGACCGTCCGCGATGCGGCCCACCACGGCGCGGCCGGTGCCGCGCAGGAGCACGGCGGCCTTGCCGCCGGGAACCCGGCCGATGCGCTCGACGGTCGCTACCGTGCCGAGTTCGGCGTACTCGCCGTGGACCCGGGGGACGATCAGCACTTCGGCCTTGGTGGCCGCGCCGGAGCGGATGCCGGGGAACGACGCCGTCGCGGGCGTCTTGGCCTGGGCGGACTCCACCGCGCCCCGGATCTCGACATCGGTGAAGTCGAGCGGGACCACCATGCCCGGCAGCACGACGTCGTCATCGAGCGGGAGCACGGGCAGGAGGCGGGGATCAGACATGTGCACTCCTCGGATAGTTGAGTCTGCTGTGCTCAACTATCTCCGGGGCGGGTTTGTTTCCCGGGGAGTGTTCGCTGGCAGCGGACGTGCCGCCGACCTGGGAAACGGGCTCCGCGCTGAGGCGCGCGCCACGTCAGGGCCGCTCGGCCACCGCGCACCACGCGAACGGCCGCGTCTCGGCCTCCAGCACCGACACCGGCTGCTCCGGCCGCCAGTCCGGCAGCGCCGACATCCCCGGTTCCAGCAGGGGCCAGCCGCCGAACCACGGCAGGATCTCCGCGTCCGAGCGCAGGTACGCGGGGTTGCTCGTGTCCTTGTACGCCTCGATGAACGCCTTCACCTCGGCCGCGCGTTCCGGCGGCGCGTCGTCGCGGCACGTGCCGTGCGTCACGGCGAGCCACGAACCCGGAGCGAGTTTCGAGCGGTAGGTCGCCATGAGCCCGTCGGGGTCGTCGTCCGGCCCGATGAAGTGCAGCACGGTGATCATCAGCAGGCACACGGGTTCGGACCAGTCGACGAGCCGCTGCGTCGTCTCGTCGGCGAAGAGCGCCTTCGGGTCCCGGATGTCGCGCTGCACCAGGCCCGCCCACTCGTCGGCGCCTTCGCGTTCGAGGATCAGGCGCGAATGCGCGGCCGCCACCGGCTCGTAGTCCACGTACACGACGGTCGCGCGTTCGTCCTCCGGCAGCCGCTCGCGCACGATCTCGTGCACGTTGCCCGCCGTCGGCACGCCCGAGCCGAGGTCCACGAACTGCCGAATTCCCGCGTCGAGCGCCGCGTGCACCACGCGGTTCATGAACGCGCGGTTCTGTCGCGAGATCGGCCGGATCAGCGGCCACACCTTCTCCACGCGCCGGCCGAATTCGCGGTCGACGGCCCAGTTCTGATCGCCGCCCAAGTACCAGTCGTAGACGCGCGCCGCGGACGGCTTCTCGACGTCCACGCCCGCGGGCGCTTCCGGCGCGCTCACTCGGACGGCTTCTGAGCGACGCCGCACCACGCGAACGGCCGGGCCTCGGCCTCAACGGCGTTGAGCTCGCGCTGGGGCCGCCAGTCGGGCAGGTGCACGATGCCGGGTTCGAGCAGCGGCCAGCCACCGAAGAACGGCACGATCTCGTCGCGGTCGCGCATCCAGACGGGGTTGCTCGTCTTGCGGTACTGCTCCACGAACCAGCGCAGGCCCTCGAGCGCGGGGCCGCTGCCGTCGCCCTCGCTCATCTGCGAGATCGCGAGCCAGCTGCCGGGCGCGAGCGAGTCGCGGTACGCCTTGACCAGACCTTCCGGATCGTCGTCCGGGCCGACGAAGTGCAGCACGGCCATCATCAGCAGGCACACGGGGCGGCTGAAGTCGATGTACTCGCGCGTGGTCGGCGCGCGCAGCACGGACCTCGGGTCCCGCAGGTCCGCCTGCAGGATGCCGGCCCAGTCGGTGGCCGCGCCCTCTTCGAGGATCAGCGTCGCGTGGGCCACGGCCACGGGCTCGTAGTCCACGTACAGGACGGTCGCGCGGTCTTCGTCATCGAGCTCGGCCTCGATGACCTCGTGGACGTTGCCCGCCGTCGGCACGCCCGAGCCGAGGTCCACGAACTGCCGGATTCCCGCGGCCAGCGCGCCGCGCACCGCGCGGTTCATGAACTCGCGGTTCTGCTTCGCGCCCGGCCGCACCAGGGGCCACTGCTGCTCGACGCGCCGGCCGAATTCGCGGTCGACGGCCCAGTTCTGGGTGCCGCCGAGGTACCAGTCGTAGATCCGCGCCGCCGAGGGTTTCTCGGTGTCGACGCCTTCGGGCGCCTTCGGCGCGGACGCCGGCTGATCGCTCACGTCGGGTCTCCCCTCGTCGTCGGTGGCCCAGCCTAGCGAGCACACCCGCCGGCGCGATCCGCGGAGACGGAGAACTCAGTGCCGGCCGCAAACGAACGCGGCTGGGACGCCTGGCGGGCGCCTTGGAGGAACACCGAGGCTGCGCTCGGGGTAGACGGGCGGGGCAGACTGGTGGGGCAGACGGGCGGGACACAGCCCGGCCCTCCTGAGGACAGCCCCCGCCCTCCCGAGGACAGCCCCCGCCCTCCCGAGGGGGGCGTCCCCATGTCCATTCTATCGGCCACCACCGACAAAACCGCCGAAATGCGCTGGTCATGGGCTGGTTATCCACAACTGGGCTGTGTTGTGGACTACTCCACCTCGCGGCGCACCCGCCGGCACACACGCCGACCGATCCCGGCGGAACTCAGCGTTTGGCCGGGCGGGAATCTCGGCGCAGCGCCGGCCGGAAACTCAGTGCCAGGCCGGGCGGAGAACTCGGGGCACCGCCGGCCGGGGAGTCTCAGCGCATCGCTGGGCAGAACTCAGCCCCCGGCCGGGCGGAAATCTCAGCGCATCGCCGGCCGAAGCTCAGCGCACCACCGGGCAGAGCTCAGCGCATCGCCGCCGGGAAACTCGGCGCCCAGCCAGGCGGGAAAATCAACCCCGGGCCAGCCGGACTCAACCCCGGGCCAGCCGGAAACTCAACCCCAGGCCAGCCGGAAACTCAGCGCCCCGCCGAGCGGAAACCTCACCGCACCGCAGGCCGTCGCTGCCAGCCGGTCCACAGTGGCCGGTAGCCCTGCGCGTACCAGAACGGCGTCGACCGCGGGTTGGGCACCGCGGTGTGCAGCAGCACGACGTCGGCGCCGGCCTCGTCGAAGACCTGGTGCGCGTGGGCGGCCAGGGCAGTGCCGACACCGGCCGAGCGGGCGGCCTCGGCGACGGCCAGCGACGACAGGTAGCCGATGCGCTCGGCGGCCACGCGGTGCTTGATCCACGTCGTTTCGTCGGGCATCTGCAGCACGACCATGCCGAGCGCCTTGCCGTACAGCTCCGCGATCCACACCTGGGACTCCGGGCGTTCGAGCTGGCGCTGCAGCTCCTTGCTCACGAGCTCCTCGATGCCCGGGCGCACGGTCACCTTGCCGAACTGCGAGTCGTAGCGCTGCAGTTCCAGCATGAGGCGCATGGCGGTGCCGAGGTCGTCCGGCGTCGCGTGGCGGATGCAGACGCCCGGGGTCGTCGCAGGGCCGGGTGCGGCCATGCGCTGGGCCGGGCGGACGGCGATCACGCCGACGGGCGCGAAGCCGTGGCGGAGCAGTTCGGTGGTGCCGGCGGTGTCGCGGCTCGGGCGCGAGAGCACCGCGGCGCACTCGAGATCCCCCGGCCGGGCGATGGTCGCCAGGTGTTCATCCCATCGAGTGAGCAACGCGCCCAGGCCGGCGGCGGGGTCGGGGCCGGCGAGCTGGACTTCCAGCCTGTGCTCGGCCAGCGCTCGCCAGATCGACTGGGGGCTGTCCGGGCCCAGCTCGGTGCTGGTGGCCAGTCCGGCGGCCGTCGTGTCCCCGACCTGCGCCGACAGGAGGACGGTGTCCCCGTGGACCTCGAAGGGGAGTGGCGCGGGAAGCAGCGCGTCCACCGTGGCGATCCGCGCCGCGTGCCCGGTGGCTGTCACGTCGTTGTGCATGTACTTCATTGTCGCCCCGCATTACCCAGCCGAACCCCTGGACACACCCCACAGCGCCGGATCAGGCACGAACGGGGAGTTTCACTCCTTGGTCCACGCAGGTCAGCGCCACAAGCCCATTGTTAACCCTGGGGTGATCTCCTACTGTCTCGAAAGGGACACGGGTACGCCCTCCGGGGTACGGTATGGCCCTTGTCCACACCTGACGTCACGGACGAGCGCGACCGGTGGGCAGCCGGGAAGGAAGGTCGGATGCCGGACAGCAACGGCAGGCCTGATGCCGCCCCAGGGGCGAAACAGGGCAAGGGGGGCGCCGCCGTTTCCGGGACCTTCACCGAGGCCCGCACGGACGAACGCAGGTTTCGGGTCTACACCTTCGCAGTCCTCGGTCTCGGCCTGATCACCGCCTTCGCGGTCGGTTCGTGGTTGCCCTTCCACGGTTCGGCGAAGCTCTGGTGGATCGGACCAGTGCTTGCGCTCGCGTTTCTGCTCGCCGAACAGCTGGGCATCAACGTCGACGTCCGCAGCGGCATTTCGTGGACGATCTCGTTCACAGAAATTCCGCTGGTAATCGGTTTCTTCGTCGCGCCCTTCGAGGTCGTGCTGGCCGCGCACCTGGTCGCGGGCATCGGCACGCTGCTGGCCCGCAAGGTGGCCGGGCGCGTCCTCTACAACGCGGGCGCGTTCCTGCTCGAGATCACCGGCGCGTTCGCCGTCGCGGGGCTGGTGAAGCAGGCCGTCGGCGGCGGCGAAACCATGCCGTGGGTCGCCGCGCTGGCGGGCACGCTCACCGCGCCGCTGGTCAGCACGCTGCTGGCGCTGGCCGCCGTGCGCGTGCTGCGCCGCCGCATGCGCGTGAGCACCGCGATCCGGCTCACCGGCCGCATCCTCGTGGTCGGGTTCGTGAACGCGTCGGTCGGCCTGTCGGGCTACCTCGTGATCGCGAACACCCCGCAGGCGTGGCCGTTGGTGCTGGCCGTGTTCCTCGGCCTGACCGCGCTGTACTGGGCCTACTCCGACCTGCTGCGCGAGCAACGGGACATGGAGGCGCTGTCGGACGTGAGCCTCATGGTGGCGCGCTCGGGCCAGCAGGCCGCCGCGCGCCCGGCGAGCCGCGCCGACGAGCTCGTGGGCGGCGTCGACGTGCGCGAGTGGGCCACCATCGCCGAGCGGATCAAGGACCAGCTGGCGGCCGGGCGCGTCGTGCTGCGGCTGCGCCTGGAGGCGAAGGACACCATGCGCGTCGTGGTGGCCGGCGACGAGCTGCCGCCCGTCGACCCCGGCGCCGACGACCCGTTGCAGCGCCTGCCCGGCGCGCACGTGCGCCACTTCCGCATCACCGAGGCCAATCCCGACGTCCGCGCGGCGCTGCTCAACCGCGGCGCGCAGGAAGCGCTCGTGGTGCCGCTGCGCAGCGCGAACCAGCTGCTGGGGGTCGTCGAGGCCCACGACCGGCTCTCGCGCTGGCGCGGGTTCGGCAAGTACGACGTGCAGCTGCTCGGCACCATGGCCAGCCACCTCGCGACGTCGCTGGACAACCGGCGCCTGCTCGCGACCCTGCGCCACGACGCGTACCACGACCCGCTCACCGGCCACCTCAACCGGCCGGGGTTCCAGCAGGTCGCCAAGGAACCGCTGCGCGACTTCGCCAACGCGGTGGTGCTGCGCATCGACCTCGACGTCTTCTCGACCGTCAGCGACGCACTGGGCTACTCCTGGGCCGACCGGATGGTGATCGCCGCCGGCCGCCGCATCCGCGACGCGCTGGGTCCCGACGTGCCGCTCGCCCGGCTGGAGGGCGCGTCCTTCGCCGCCCTGCTCGTGGGCTGCACGCCCGAGAACGCCCACGCCGCGGCCGAGCACCTGCGCACGCAGCTCTCGGCGCCCTACCCCGTCGACCGGCTCTCGGTCGAGGCCAACGCGATGATCGGCTACGCCACCACCTCGGCCGAAGACGGCGACGCGGTCGACGTCGACGGCCTGCTGCAGCGCGCCGACGTCGCCGTCCGCGCCACCCGCGGCGGCGAAGAGGTGCGCGGCTACGTGCCGAGCATGGGCCAGATCTTCCTGCGCCGGTTCCAGATGGTGACGCAGTTCCGCCAGTCGCTCGAGGACGGGCACGTCACCGTCCACTACCAGCCGAAGATCACGCTGCCCAACCGCCAGGTGCAGGGCGTCGAGGCGCTCGTGCGCTGGGTGCACCCGGAGTTCGGCCGCCTCGGCCCCGACGAGTTCGTGCCCGCCATCGAGGCGGCCGGCCTGATCGGCGTGCTGACGTCCTTCGTGCTGGAGGCCTCGCTCAAGCGCGTGCGCAAGTGGCTCGACGAGGGCCTGCGCATCTCCGCGGCCGTGAACCTGTCCGTGCGCAACCTGGCGGACGAGGACTTCCCGGCGAAGGTGCAGCGCGAGCTGGAGCGCTACGACGTGCCGCCCGAACTGCTGACGTTCGAGCTCACGGAGTCCGGCGTGATGTCCGACCCGCAGAAGGCCCTGCCGATCCTGCGGGAACTGCACTCGCTCGGCATCGTGCTCGCGGTCGACGACTTCGGCACGGGTTACTCGTCGCTCGCGTACCTGCGCCAGCTGCCGGTGGACCAGGTCAAGATCGACAAGAGCTTCGTGCTCGGCATGGGCACCGACCTCGGCGACCTCGCGGTGGTGCGCTCGATCGTCGAGCTGGGGCACTCGCTGGGCCTCACGGTCGTCGCGGAGGGCGTCGAGGAGGACGTCGCCCGCGACCAGCTCGAGGCGATGGGCTGTGACGTCGCCCAGGGGTACCTGATCTCGCGGCCCCTGCCCGAGGACCGCCTGGAGGCCTGGCTGCAGGCCCGTACGGCGCGCTCGCCGGGCCGGCACTCGGAGACGGTGCTGACCTTGCTGACCTGAGGTTTTGCAGCAATCCGACCCCGGTTGCACACACGGGTGAAGGCACTTGCTAATCTTTCCAAGTCCTCGCGAGAGGCAAGCCCCTTTAGCTCAGTCGGCAGAGCGTCTCCATGGTAAGGAGAAGGTCTACGGTTCGATTCCGTAAAGGGGCTCGCGAGTGGGCGAGCTATGCTTGCGGAAAGCGCAAGTCTAGCTCGCTTCGCGGCGTCCATCTGGGGGTCGAACCCCCAGACCCCCGCCAAGGGGCTTCGCCCCCTGGACCCCACGCGGGGTTGCGCTGGCAGGGTGGGCGTTGGTTATGGCGGTGTAGCTCAGTTGGCAGAGCAAGCGGCTCATAATCGCTGTGTCGCCGGTTCAAGTCCGGCCACCGCTACGCGGTAACGACGGGGCTGGCCCCCGGATCTGAGAGAGAAGGAAACGCTGTGGCTGCCACCGACGTGCGACCCAAGATCACGCTGGCGTGCGAAGAGTGCAAGCACCGCAACTACATCACCAAGAAGAACCGGCGCAACGACCCGGACCGCTTGGAGATGAAGAAGTTCTGCCCGAACTGCGGTACGCACCGGACTCACAAAGAGACCCGCTGACGTAGGCGGTTCTCCCAGCTTCGAGAAGCCGCTCCGGCACTGTGCCGGGGCGGCTTTTCGCTGTCCAGGGCCGGTTCGGGACGTCCGTGACCGGTGTCGCAAGCGGCCGACTGGCGGACGGCGGCGCGGCGCTGGTCGGCTAGCCTCTGCGGGTGCCTTTGGACCAGTCGTTCATCGGGCGGAGCTATCCGCCTGACAGCTTGTACGAAGTGAGCCGGGAGAAGATCCGGGAGTTCGCCGACGCGATCGGTGACCCCAACCCGATCTACCGCGACCCCGAGGCGGCCCGCGCGGCCGGCCACCCGGACGTCGTCGCGCCGCCGACGTTCCTCACGATCCTGAACCTGCCCAAGGTCAACCGGATCGTCGCCGACCCGGAACTCGGGCTCGACTACTCGCGCATGGTCCACGGCGACCAGGGCTTCAGCTACGAGCGCCCGGTGCACGCGGGCGACACGCTGGAGATCTCGGCGACCATCGAGAACATCATGGCGCGGGCCGGCAACGACTTCATCAACGTCAGCGCGGCGATCACCGACGCCGAGGGCAGGCTGGTCTGCACCACCCGGGCGCAGCTCGTGGTGCGAGGGGAGGACGCGTGAACGTCGGCGACGAACTGCCCCCGCTGGAGGTCCGCGTCACGCGCGAGCAGCTGGTCCGCTACGCGGGCGCCGCGCTGGACTTCAACCCGATCCACTGGAACGAGCGCTTCGCCAAGGAAGTCGGCCTGCCCGACGTGATCGCCCACGGCATGCTCACCATGGCGCTCGCCGGCCGCATCGTCAGCGACTGGCTCGGCGACCCCACCCGCCTGGTGGACTTCAGCGCCCGCTTCACGCGCCCCGTGGTCGTCCCCGACGACGCCGAGGGCGCCCTCGTGGCGATGACCGGCAAGGTCGGCGCCATCTCGGACGACGGCGTCGCCCGCGTGGACCTCGTCGTCAAGTTCGACGGCAAGACCGTGCTCGGCAAGCCGCAGGCGCTGGTGCGGGCCTAGCTCACGACCGACTCGACGGCGGTCGCCATCCCCGCTTCGCCCCGCGCGTTGGGGTGCAGCGGGGCGGCCGCCGACGTCGGCACCAGGCCCTCGATCCAGCGCGTGTCCGACCCCGTGCAGACGTCGTGGCCCTTGCTGGGGCCGGCGGTGTCGGCGTAGCCCGCGCTGTGTGATTTGGCCTTTTCCTGGAGCACGTCGTCGAGGTGCTTCAGCGCGTCGCGCAGGTACGCGACGTCGCCGGAGCCGACGGGCAGCGCGGGCCAGCAGCCGTCGCCGTCGGGGAGCACCGTCGGGTAGCCCACGACCACGACGCGGGCCTTGGGCGCCTTCGCGTGGATCCGGTCGAGGACGGCGCCGACCTTGCCCGCCACGGCGTCGATGCGGTCGGCGAGCTGGTCGTGGCCGCCGGTGGTGAGGCGGTCGTGGCACGGCGCGGCGTCGCGGTGCGAGGTGACGCAGCTGGGCGCCAGTGCGATGAACCCGACGTCGTTGCCGCCGATGCCCAGGGTCACCAGCGTGGTGGCCGCTGCGACGGCGTCCAGCTGCGGCGGGTTCGTGCCGTTGTGGGTCGACTGGGAGCCCGTGAGATCCGCCGTCGTGGCGCCGCTGCAGCTGACGTCCGCGAACTGCGCGGGCTTGAGCTTCGCGGCGACCAGGTGCGGGTAGTTGTTGTCCGAGCGGTCGCAGCCCGCCGGGGAGCCGGCCGCGTGCCCGGTCCGCGGCGCGGACGTGTACGAGTCCGCGAGCGCGACGTAGCGCCCGCTGCCACCGCCGGTGTCCGCGCCCGACGGCGGCTCGGTCGACGACCCGTGCTTCGCCTTGTAGTAGCCCACGCCCAGCAGCGCGACCACGACCACCAGGACCAGCAGCCCGCAGCCGCCGCGCTTCTTCCCCGCCACCTGATCGTTTCTACCGGTCCGCACCCGGCACGACGACGGGTATCCGGGTGATCACGAATTCCCGCGGCCCTAGGCGACGACAGCGTCGACGGCCGTGCGCAGTTCCGCGGCCAGGTCCAGTGCGTGCGCCACGTCGTTCGCGACGTAGTGCAGGTCCACGAACGCCTCGGTGTAGCCCTCGTCCGCGACCGTCTTGAGGCTCGCCGCGAGATCGGTCACGGTCACGACGGGCGTGCCCTCGCGCGGGTTGATCCGCAGCACGCGCCGCAGCGAAGCCGGGTCGCGGCCGGCGTCCGTCGCGGCCGCGGTGATCACGGACCACATCCGGCGCAGGTACTCCCTCGGCAGCAGCGCCGGGAGCCAGCCGTCGGCGACCGCGCCCACGCGGCGCAGCGCGCGCTCCGACATCCCGCCCAGCAGCACGGGTGGGTGCGGGTCCTGCACCGGCCGCAGGCCGACGTGCGAGTCGGGGATCCGCCAGCGCTCGCCGTCGTGGCCGGCCGGGTCGGCGGTCCAGAGCGTGCGCAAGACCTCGATCAGCTCGCCGAGGCGCGCACCGCGGCCGGCCCACGGCACGCCGGCGGCGGTGTACTCGTCCCGCAGCCAGCCGAGGCCGAACCCGGCGTCCACGCGGCCGCCCGAGAGCAGGTCGAGCGACGTGAGCGTGCGCGCGAGCAGCACGGGCGCGTACACGGGTGCGGACAGCGTGCTCGTGCCGAGCCGGGTGGTCCGGGTGGCGCTCGCCGCGGCCGTCAGTGCGACGAACGGGTCGACGAAGTGGACGAACTCCGGCGGGTAGGGCTGCTCCGGGGTGCCGCCTCCCGGGTACAGGTCGGAGGGCTCGAGCGGCGTGAGCACGCGATCGCCGACCCACAGCGACGCGTAACCGAGCTCCTCGGCGGCGGCCGCGAAGCCGGCGACGGCGGTGGGGTCGGCGAGCTTGCCGTACTGCGGCAGGGCGAGTCCGAGTCGCAACGCGGTCACGGGGCCTCCTCGAAGACGGTTTTCCTTGCGTGACAACGAAGATCGCGTGCGCCGGGCCGGACCTCGCGGTGGCTCAGGGGGATCCGCGGGAACGCGCGGGGATTTCCCCGGTGCGGCAAGGCGTTCCCCAGTGCCCGCGCACCGGCCGCGGACCGGGCGGAATCGGCGTCGAGCACGCAGCCGGAACCGGTTTCCCGATTAATCGCGAAGGGGCGCACGGGGCCATCCTGGCACGGCCGGGCCACTGGTGCCGCGCGCGTCCCGGGTGGGCTCCGCCGGCCCGTCGAGGGGGTGCCCGCGGCGGCGCCCGACCATCGAGGGGGGCGCGGTTGCGGGGCTCGATCCGGCTTGCCGTAGACTTCGGAACTCGGAACGCACTACGGTCGTCCCCGCTGGATGGTGGGGACGATGGAATGCGTCCTCCGGAGCCCGGGCAACCGGGTTCCACAGGGGTGTAGCTCAATTGGCAGAGCAGCGGTCTCCAAAACCGCAGGTTGCAGGTTCAAGTCCTGTCACCCCTGCGTACGGGAACTGGTGGAGCGGAGGAGTGGTCGTGAGCGACAGCGACGCCAGCGGCGAGCACGGGCAGGACGAGTCGGGCAAGCAGCCCGGGGTCGAGTCCCGCCCGGTGACCGCCGCGGCTCGGCGCGAGCGCCGCGCTTCCGCCCGCCCGTCCGGCAAGTCCGAAGCGCGTTCGGGCGGCACGCGGCCGTCCGGCAAGGCGGGCGACAAGGTCGCGAAGCCCGCCGACGCCAAGGGTGCGCCGACCCCGAAGCGGGACCAGAAGCCGAAGAAGGCGTCGGTCTTCGCGCGGATCATGCGGTTCATCCGCGAGGTCTGGGCGGAACTGCGCAAGGTCATCTGGCCCAACCGCAAGCAGATGGTCACCTACACCGCGGTCGTGCTGGTGTTCGTGGTGTTCATGGTGGCCCTCGTGAGCGGCCTCGACCTGGCCTTCAAGCAGGTCATCGGGCTGGTCTTCGGCTGACGCCGAAGAGGCGCGCCACCGTGCGCCGCGCGGGCCGGCCTGCCCGAGCCCGGCAAGTGATCAACTGAGAGGACGGAACGTGACCTCCGACAACGGCACAGAAGCCGGTCGCGACCTGACCGAGCTTTCCGACGAGCAGGTGCACGAGGCACTCGGCGACGAGGACTCCGCCCACCTCGAGCCCGTCGAGGTGCCCGACGCCGGCGAAGAGGTCGACGCAGCCGCCGAAGACAGCGGTGAAACCGGCAGCGACGAGCCCGAAGCGGCCGAGGAAGCCGCGCCCGTCGAGTCCGAACTCGCCGAGGCCGAACCCGCCGAGGCCGAACTCGCCGAGGCCGAACCCGCCGCCGAGTCCGACGACCCCGTCGCCGCGCTGCGCGCCGACCTGATGGCCGCGCCGGGCGAGTGGTACGTCGTGCACTCGTACGCCGGGTATGAGAACAAGGTCAAGACCAACCTCGAGACCCGCACCCAGACGCTGGACGTCGAGGACTACATCTTCCAGATCGAGGTGCCGACCGAAGAGGTCACCGAGATCAAGAACGGCCAGCGCAAGCAGGTGCAGCGCAAGGTGCTGCCCGGCTACATCCTGGTGCGGATGGACCTGAACGACGCGTCGTGGAGCGCGGTGCGCAACACGCCGGGCGTCACCGGGTTCGTCGGCGCGACCTCGCGCCCGTCGCCGCTCACCGTGGACGAGGTGCTGAAGTTCCTCGCGCCGCAGGTCGAGAAGGAAGCCCCGGCGAAGGCCGGCAAGGGCGAGGCCGCCGCGGCGTCGGCGCCGTCGGGTGCCGCCGCGGTCGAGGTCGACTTCGAGGTCGGCGAGTCGGTCACCGTCATGGACGGCCCGTTCGCCACGCTGCCCGCGACGATCTCCGAGGTCAACGTCGACGGACAGAAGCTGAAGGTCCTGGTGTCGATCTTCGGCCGGGAAACTCCGGTCGAGCTCTCGTTCAACCAGGTCTCCAAGATCTGACCGGTCGGGGAATACCCACCGGCAGTCCCCGCGTACTGGCAGGTGTGCGGGGGACTCACGTCAGCAAGAAGGACACAAGGTAATGCCACCCAAGAAGAAGAAGCTTGCGGCGATCATCAAGCTGCAGATCAAGGCGGGCCAGGCCAACCCGGCCCCGCCGGTCGGCCCGGCGCTGGGCCAGCACGGCGTCAACATCATGGAGTTCTGCAAGGCCTACAACGCCGCGACCGAGTCGCAGCGCGGGGACGTCGTCCCGGTCGAGATCTCCGTGTACGAAGACCGGTCGTTCGACTTCAAGCTGAAGACGCCGCCGGCCGCCAAGCTGCTGCTCAAGGCCGCGGGCGTGGAGAAGGGCTCCGGCGAGCCGCACAAGACCAAGGTCGCCAAGGTCACCTGGGACCAGGTCCGCGAGATCGCCAAGACCAAGGAGACCGACCTCAACGCGCACGACATCGACCAGGCCGCGAAGATCATCGCCGGCACCGCCCGCTCCATGGGCATCACGGTCGAGGGCTGAGTTCGTAGCACCACCGTGGGAGAGCCAGTGCTGGCTCGCCACCACACTGATCCACTGACTTAAGGACAGAAGCATGACCAAGCACAGCAAGGCCTACCGCCAGGCCGTGGAGCTGATCGACAAGGAGCGCCTGTACGCGCCCCTCGAGGCCGCGAAGCTGGCGAAGGAGACGTCCAAGACCAAGATGGACGCGACCGTCGAGGTCGCGATGCGTCTCGGCGTGGACCCGCGCAAGGCCGACCAGATGGTCCGCGGCACCGTGAACCTGCCGCACGGTACCGGTAAGACCGCCCGCGTCATCGTCTTCGCCGTCGGCGACAAGGCCGCCGAGGCCGAAGCCGCCGGCGCCGACGCGGTCGGCACCGACGAGCTGATCGAGCGCATCCAGGGTGGCTGGCTCGACTTCGACGCCGCGATCGCGACGCCGGACCAGATGGCGAAGGTGGGCCGCATCGCCCGCATCCTCGGCCCGCGCGGCCTCATGCCGAACCCGAAGACCGGCACGGTGACCCCCGCGGTCGAGAAGGCCGTGAAGGACATCAAGGGCGGTAAGATCAACTTCCGCGTCGACAAGCAGGCCAACCTGCACCTGGTCATCGGCAAGGCCTCGTTCGACACCGAGAAGCTGGTGGAGAACTACGCCGCCGCGCTCGACGAGATCCTGCGCGCCAAGCCGTCGTCGGCGAAGGGCCGCTACGTCAAGAAGGTCACCTTCACCACGACGATGGGCCCGGGCATCCCGGTCGACCCGCTGCGGACCCGCAACCTCCTGAGCGAGGAAGCGGCTGTCTGAGTCGCACATCACGCGAAAGGGCGGTCACGCATTACGCGTGGCCGCCCTTTTTTCGTGTCTCATGGACCTATGCCGACGACGAAGTTCACCGCCCCCGACGGGCTCCGCCTGAGCTACACGGTGTGGGAGGGCGACGGCCGGCATTCCCGTCCTGTGGTGCTCCACCACGGGTTCGCCGCGGACGCCCAGGTCAACTGGGTCGGCACCGGCGTCGTCCGCACCCTGGTCGAGGCCGGTTTCACGGTGATCGGCCTCGACGCCCGCGGCCACGGCGCTTCGGACAAACCGCACGACGCCACCTGCTACGGCCACGACGCGATGGCCCGCGACGTCTCCGCCTTGCTCGACGAGCTCGGCCTCGACGAGGTGTCGCTGGCGGGTTACTCGATGGGCGCGATCGTCGCGTTGATCGTCGCCACCACGGACAAGCGCGTGCGCTGCCTGGCGGTCGGCGGCGTCGGCGCGGGCGTCATCGACTTCGGCGGCGTGGACACGCGCGTGGTCAACCCGGAGCAGCTCGCGGACGGCCTGCTGGCCGAGAACCACGCCGACGTGCCGGCCGAGGTCCGCCCCTTCCGCCGCTTGGCCCGCCGCACGGGCGCCGACGTGGCCGCGCTGGCCGCCGTGCTGCGCGCCTCGCACCACGCCCCCATCGCCCTCACCGCGATCACCGCGCCCACCCTCGTCCTCGCCGGCGAACGCGACCACCTCGCCACCCAGCCCGAGCGCCTCGCGGTGGCCATCATGGGCGCCCGCCTCGTCCGCGTCCCGGGCGACCACATGACCGCCGTCGCGGACCCGGCGTTCGCCCGGGCCCTCGCGGACTTCTTCGCCTACTCCGACACGGGGGAGACGAGGTTCGCGATCTCCTCACCCGCGTAACCGATCAGCTCGCTCGTGTGCTCACCGCGGGCGGGCGGGTGCCGGCGGACCGCCGCCGGGGTGGCCGAGAGGATCATCGGCGGCCCGACCTGCCGGTACGTGCCCTCCGTGGGGTGTTCGGCGAGCGAGACGAGCCCGCTGCCCGTGTAGTACGGGTCGGTTTCGGCGTCCTCCAGCTCGAGCACCGGCGCGAACGGGATGGACAGCTCCGCGCAGATCTTCTGCCACTGGTCCGTGGACTTCTCCAGGGCGATCTTCCCGATCTCGTCGTACAGCTCGCTGTAGTGCTTCGCGCGGCTGGCGGGGTCGCCGAAGCGCGGGTCGGCGGCGAGGTCGTCGCGGCCGGCGGCGCGGAAGAAGTCGGCGATGTTCTTCTCGGTGTAGGGCAGGATGCAGGCCCAGCCGTCGGCCGTCCGCACCGCCTGGTGGCCTGCGGTCGTCGAACGGTTGAAGCCCATCGGCCCCACCGGCGGTTCGAACGTGTGGCCCGCGAGGTGCTCGACGAGGTTGAACGCCAGCACCGTGTCGGCCATCGGGACCTCCACGCGCTGGCCGCGGCCGGTCGTGCGCTGGTGGACCACGGCGGCGAGCACCGAGTAGACGATGGTGAGCGCGCACAGCTTGTCGGCGAGGATCGTCGGCGCGTACGTGGGGGTGCCGGTCGCGCGGCGCATCAGATCGGCCATGCCCGACGACGCCTGCACGATCTCGTCGTACGCGGCGAGGCCGGCGCGGTCCGAATCGGTGCGGAAGCCCTGCGCGTTGCAGTCACCACCCGACCGTCGACCGCGTGGCGGCGATCCTGGAAGGGGTCGCGAACAGCGCGGCGGGCCTCACGCTCACGCAGCTCGCGGCGCGGCTCGACGCGCCGGTGTCGTCGGTGCAGAAGCTGGTGAACGGGCTCGCCGCCGTCGGTTACCTCGACGAGCAGGACCGGCGGTTCGTGCTGGGCCCGGCGCCGCGCGTGCTCACGGTGCGGTCGGGGCGCGTGCCGGTGCGGTCCGTGTCGCACGCGTCGCTGGTTTCGCTGAGCGAGGCCGCGGGCTGCGCGGCGTTGCTCGCGGTGCAGGTGGGCGACAGCGCCGTGTACGTCGACTGGGCCGGCACCGACGAGCCCTTCGACTACGCGCTCACTGCGCTCCGCCCTCCCGCGCACGGCGGCGGGTCGCGTGTTGCTCGCGTCGCTGCCCGAAGCGGATCGGCGAGTGGTCGTGGCGCACGAGTTCGGCTCGGACACGCGGGCCGCGGTCGAGCTGCTCGCGGAGACCGCGGAGATCCGCACCCGGGGCTACGCGGTCGTCGACTCCGGCCACGTCATGGAGACGATGGCCGCGGCCGTCCCGGTTGACGAGTCGGGCCGGGTCGTGCGGCGGTGGCGCCGGCGGCACCGTCCGAAGTGGTCGCGGCGCGGCTGCCGGACCTCGTCAAGTCGTTGGGGGAGTGGAGTTCGACGCGCTCGGCGGCCCGCACTTCTCCGGACCCGGTGCGTGACCGGTGATCAGCCACTGGCCTTTGTCCACTTGGGTCACCGTGAACACGCCGAGCGCCGGTCCACCTTGGACGGTGAAGGTGCACGAGTCGATGGTGACCACCCCCTCGGGCGGCGGGCCGGAGACGTACGAGGGGAGCGATTCGGCGTAGTCGTTCTGGTTGGTGACCTGCGCGTGGAGCTTTTGCACGGCCACCTGGCAATCAGGCTGGCCGACGTCTTGGGCGAACTTGGTCTGGACGTCCTCGCGGAAGCGCCCGCACGCGTCCTGGACCCGGCCCTGCGCGACGTTGTGGTAGACGAACCGCACGGCCTCGTACGGGTTCGTCGAGAAGATGTGGTTCGTGTGGTAGGTCCCGCCGCCTTCGGCCGCGATCTGCGCGGAGGACTTCCCTTCGTCACTGGGGAAGAAGTGGCGGTACGCCCACGTGGCGGCGATCCCGAGGATCACGAGCACGATGATCCACCCCAGGACCTTCCCGCCGAGCCGCTTCAGCCAGCGCGGCACCGGACGGCGCCGGCGGGGCGGCTCGTCGTACGGGGCGAGCGCGCCGGGGTGGTTCGGGGGTGCGGGGGGCTGCCAGCCGCCCTGCTGGGTCTGGGGGTGGCGCGGGCCCGCGGGGACGAGGCCGGCGTCGGGGGGTGGGGCGGGGTGGGTGCCCTGCTGGGCCTGGGTGAAGCGGAGGTAGTCCTGGAACTGCTGGAACTGGCGGAACTGCTCGAGTTCGGCCGGGTCGATCGGTGGCTGGGCCGCGGTGCCGGCTTGCTGCGGGGCGGGCGGTTGCGCGCCGGACTGCGGTAGTGCGGGCAGGTTCGCCCCCGGTGCGGCGTCGGCGGGTGGCTGCGTGCCGTTCGTGGCCGGCGGCTGCCCGGTCGGCTGCGGCAGCCAGTCCGAAACCGGTTGCGTGCTTTCGGCAGGATCGGTCGGCTTGTCGGGCTGTCCGTGATCACGCTGCTCCGCCACGTCACCAATGATGCCCGCTCGCGAGCCGATCCCCGAGTCCGGGCGGCTTGTCGCTGGTCAGGGAGGGGCCCCGGCGCGACCGCCGGAACCGTCACGTAGACTGGCTGACGGTTCTACCGAAGACCGCTGGTTTTCCGAGTGCTCGCTGAGTGCCCGGAACGAAGGTCCCGCGAAACGGCGGGCGGCCCGCGCAGGAGGAACGAGGCTCGGCACGCTTGTGCCGCATCGAACGCCCCGTGCTGCTGCGCGTGGGCGTTTTTCCGTCTCAGGGGGCTCTCGAAGGACCAGTGGAAACACTAGCCAAGAGAGGAGGCGACCATGGCGAAGCCCGACAAGGTGGCGGCCGTCGCCGAGATCGCGGAGAGTTTCCGCAACAGCTCGGCCACTGTCGTTACCCAGTACACCGGCCTCTCCGTGTCCCAGCTGTCCCAGCTGCGCCGCGCTCTCGGCACCAGTGCCAAGTACCGGGTCGCGAAGAACACCCTCGTCAAGCGTGCCGCCGAAGACGCGGGCGTGACGGGGCTCGAGGACCTGTTCGTCGGCGCGACCGCGATCGCCTTCGTCGAGGGCGAAGCCGTCGACGCCGCCAAGGCGCTTCGCGACTTCGCGAAGGACAACAACGCGCTTGTGATCAAGGGCGGCTACATGGACGGCAAAGCGCTGTCCGTGGAAGAGATCAACCAGATCGCCGATCTCGACAGCCGTGAGGTCCTGCTCGCCAAGGCGGCGGGCGCGTTCAAGGCGAAGCTGTCCCAGGCCGCCGCGCTGTTCCAGGCGCCGGCGTCCCAGGTCGCCCGCCTGGCTGCCGCGCTGCAGGAGAAGCAGGGCGGCGCTGCCGGTACCGAAGCAGCCGAAGCACCCGCCGAGAGCTGAACCACCCCCACCCCGAACGCCTAGTTCGTTTTTCTGAGAGGAAGCCATCATGGCGAAGCTGAGCACCGCCGAGCTGATCGACGCCTTCAAGGAGCTGACCCTCCTCGAGCTGTCCGACTTCGTGAAGGAGTTCGAGACCACCTTCGACGTCACCGCCGCCGCGCCGGTCGCCGTCGCCGCCGCCCCGGGTGCCGCGGGTGCCGCCCCGGCCGCCGCCGAGGAGCAGGACGAGTTCGACGTCGTCCTCGAGTCGGCCGGTGACAAGAAGATCCAGGTCATCAAGGTCGTCCGCGAGGTCGTCTCGGGCCTGGGCCTGAAGGAGGCCAAGGAGCTGGTCGAGGCCGCTCCCAAGGCCCTCCTCGAGAAGGTCGACAAGGAGGCCGCCGAGGCCGCCAAGGAGAAGCTCGAGGCCGCCGGCGCCAAGATCACCATCAAGTGATCCCCGGGCGCGCCAGCGCCCTGTGCACCACCTCGTGAAGGGGCGGGCATCCACGCGGATGCCCGCCCCTTCACTTGTGATCACGATCCGCAACAGTCGGCGCGACGCGAGCGTTTTCCTGGCGGCGAACCACCACCCACCGTCACCAGGAAGGGCCCGAGACGACCGACGACACCACCGCGTTGCCCCGGTTCCACGCTCTCACCGACCTATCGCCCGCGAGCGTCGAACGGCGGCTCGAGGAGTCCGCCGAAGCCGCCCACAACCAGGCCCACAACCGGCGGCTGCTGATCGAACTGCTCGCCCAGCACGTGGCGAACCGGCGCCACCCGCTCGTCCTCGCGGCCGTCGCCGTGCCCGGTGTCCTCGCGTCCCTGGTCTGCGCCCTGTCTTCGCCGTTCAGGTGACGAAGGCGAACCACTCGATCACCTCGGGTGGGCCGTCGATCTGTTCCCATTACTCCTGTTAGCCCCGTGGAGTGACCTGGTTTAGGCCATCTGGATCTGCGTGCCGAAGTGACGTGCACTACCGTGCTGCCAGCGGTCGCCGGAAAACAGCCCGAACGGGTGAGGTGCTCACTGGCCTCGTCTGCGAAGAAAACTGGTGAGTAACCTGTTCGCACTCAGCTCGTTGCACCTGGTTGACGCGGAGATCGCGACGCGCATCGGCGCGGGCTCCCGCCGCCAGTGGCGCGGGGCGGCGGTGCGCGACGACGCGGAACAGCTCCTGGAGGTGCGATGGGTGCCGAGGTGGTCATCGAAGGTCTCACGAAGTCCTTCGGCAGGCAGACCATCTGGCGGGACGTGACGCTGACGCTGCCTCCCGGTGAGGTGTCCGCGATGCTCGGCCCGTCGGGAACCGGCAAGTCGGTGTTCCTGAAGTCGATGATCGGCCTGCTGAAGCCCGACAAGGGCCGCTGCGTGATCAACGGCGTGGACATCGTCACGTGTTCCGAGCACAAGCTGTACGAGATCCGGAAGCTCTTCGGCGTCCTGTTCCAGGACGGCGCGCTGTTCGGCTCGATGAACCTCTACGACAACGTCGCGTTCCCGCTGCGGGAGCACACGAAGAAGTCCGAGTCGGAGATCCGCCGCATCGTCCAGGAAAAGCTGGAGATGACGGGTCTGGCGGGCGCGGACAAGAAGCTCCCCGGCGAGATCTCCGGCGGTATGCGCAAGCGCGCCGGCCTCGCGCGGGCCCTGGTGCTCGACCCGCAGATCATCCTGGTCGACGAACCGGACTCCGGTCTGGACCCCGTGCGCACCGCGTACATCTCGCAGCTGCTGATCGACCTCAACGCGCAGATCGACGCGACGATCCTGATCGTGTCCCACAACATCAACCTCGCGCGCACGGTGCCCGACAACCTGGGCATGCTGTTCCGCAAGGAGCTCGTGATGTTCGGCCCGCGCGAGGTGCTGCTCACCAGCGACGAGCCCGTGGTCGAGCAGTTCCTCAACGGCCGCAAGCGCGGCCCCATCGGGATGTCCGAGGAGAAGGACTCCGCCACGATGGCCCGCGAGGAAGCGGAAGCCGCGATGGGCCACAACGACGGGTCGCCCGACGAGGACGTTCGCGGCGTCGTGCCGCAGATGCAGCCGAGCCCCGGCCTGCCCGAGCGCGCCGGCGCCCGCCGCCGCATGGACCGCGTGATGCGGATCCTCCACACGCTCCCGCCGGCCGCGCAGGAGGGGATCATCGAGTCCCTCACGCCGGAGGAGCAGCGGCACTACAACGTGCACCCGCACCACCTGCCGCAGAACCGCCCCGGTCCCGAGGACACGCAGCAGATCCCGCGGATCCAGGACCGCGGTCCCGCGCAGGACCGCCACCAGGGCCAGCTGCCGGCCGACCAGGTCGCCCGCATCCCGGGTGGCACCCCGAGGTCCGGCGGCTTCGGCCCCGGCCAGAACGGGCCGGGTGGCGCGTGAGCTCGAACGCAGCACCGGCGAAGATCCCCGGCTACGGCATGCTCCGCGAGACCGGGAACCTGTTCGCCCTCGGTCTGGACATCATCCGCGGCATCTTCCAGCGCCCGTTCCAGTTGCGGGAGTTCATCCAGCAGGCCTGGTTCGTCGCCAGCGTCACCATCCTGCCGACGGCGCTCGTCGCGATCCCGTTCGGCGCGGTCATCTCGCTGCAGTTCGGCGCGCTGGCCCGCCAGCTCGGCGCGCAGTCCTACACCGGCGCCGGTTCGGTGCTCGCCACCGTGCAGCAGGCCAGCCCACTGGTCACGGCTCTGCTGGTGGCCGGTGCGGGCGGCAGCGCGGTCTGCGCCGATATCGGTGCCCGCACCATCCGCGAGGAGATCGACGCGATGGAGGTGCTGGGCGTTTCCGCGGTCCAGCGCCTGATCGTGCCGCGCACGCTCGCGATGATGCTCGTGGCGCTGTTGCTCAACGGCATGGTCAGCGTCATCGGCGTGCTCGGCGGCTACTTCTTCAACGTCGTGCTCCAGGGCGGCACCCCGGGCGCTTACCTGGCCAGCTTCTCCGCACTGGCGCAGGAGTCCGACCTCTGGGTCGGTGAGCTCAAGGCCCTGATCTTCGGCTTCATCGCCGCGGTCGTGGCCGCTTACCGGGGCCTGCACCCCAGCGGTGGCCCGAAGGGCGTGGGCGACGCGGTCAACCAGTCGGTGGTCATCACCTTCCTGCTGCTCTTCGTCGTGAACTTCGTGATCACGCTGATCTACCTGCAGATCGTGCCCGGAAAGCTGGACTGACATGACGTTCATCGCGGGTGCCAAGCGCGTCGCCCACCGTCCGCTCGAGACCCTGGACACGCTGGGCGACCAGATGTCCTTCTACGGCCGCGCGCTGCTGTGGACGCCGCGCACGCTGCGCCGCTACCTGAAGGAAGTCCTGCGCCTGCTCGCCGAGGTCAGCTTCGGCTCCGGCTCGCTCGCGGTCATCGGCGGCACGGTCGGCGTGATGGTCGGCCTGACGCTGTTCACCGGTGTCCTCGTGGGCCTGCAGGGCTACTCGGCCCTGAACTCCATCGGCACCTCGGCGTTCACCGGTTTCCTCACGGCCTTCTTCAACACCCGCGAGATCGCGCCGCTCGTGGCCGGCCTGGCGCTGTCGGCCACGGTCGGCGCCGGCTTCACCGCACAGCTGGGCGCCATGCGGATCTCGGAGGAGATCGACGCGCTCGAGGTCATGGGCGTGCCGAGCCTCCCGTACCTCGTGACCACGCGGATCATCGCCGGGTTCGTGGCCGTGATCCCGCTCTACGTCATCGGCCTGCTGAGCTCGTACCTCGCGTCGCGGCTGGTGGTCATCTACATCTACGGCCAATCGGCGGGAACCTACGACCACTACTTCGACCTGTTCCTACCGCCGCAAGACGTCTTGTACTCGTTCATCAAGGTGCTGATCTTCAGCGTCTTGATCATTCTTTCGCACTGCTACTTCGGCTACCGCGCCTCCGGCGGGCCCGCCGGGGTGGGCGTGGCCGTGGGCCGCGCGGTTCGCCTTTCCATCGTCACGGTTTCGATCGTGAACTTCTTCATCGGTTTCGCCATCTGGGGAACCGACGTCACGGTGAGGATTGCGGGATGATCGCAGGAGGGGTGGGTGGGCCGGTGGCCACACTGCGGCGCAGGCTCCTGGGCCTGCTGCTCGTGGCGCTGCTCGTGGGAGGTGTGGCCCTGAGCATCGCGTTGTACGACAAGGCGTTCACCAAGTTCGTCACCGTGAAGCTCGAGGCCGACAGCATCGGCAACCAGCTGCTCGAGCAGTCGGACGTGAAGGTGCGAGGGCTGATCGTCGGGTCGGTCAAGACGATCTCCGCCACGAACGACGGCGCCGAGCTCACGCTCGACCTCGACCCCCAGTACACGAAGCTGATCCCCGAAAACGTCTCCGCGCGCTTCCTGCCGAAGACGCTCTTCGGTGAGCGGTACGTGTCCCTGCAGATCCCGAAGGACCCGTCGGCGAAGACGCTCACCGACGGCGACGTGATCCCGCAGGACCGCACCTCCAGCGCGATCGAGCTGGAGCAGGCGCTGCAGCACCTGCTGCCGGTGCTGCAGGCCGTGCAGCCGCAGAAGCTCTCCAGCACGCTGACCGCGATCTCCACTGCGCTGCAGGGCCGCGGCTCCCAGCTCGGCGACACGCTGTCGCAGCTGGGCGACTACCTCGGCAAGCTGAACCCGCACGAGCCCGAGCTGCAGCACAACCTCAAGGCGCTCGCGGAGTTCTCCGACAACCTGCGGCAGTCCGCGCCGGATCTGGTGCAGAGCCTCGACAACCTGAGCACGACCACCCGCACCGTGGCCGACGAGCGCCAGAACCTGGCGAACCTCTACGGCAACCTCACGACGGCGTCGCAGGACCTGCAGTCGTTCCTGGAAGCCAACTCGCAGAACATCATCAGCCTCGCCGACACCGCGCGGCCGACGGCCGAGCTGCTCGCCAAGTACGCGCCGGAGTACCCGTGCGTGATCGGGCAGATGGCCAAGCTCGTGCCGGTCGTCGACAAGGCGCTGGGCAAGGGCACGAACCAGCCCGGTCTGCACGCGACGATCGAGGTGACGGTGAACCGGGGTCCCTACAAGGCGGGGCAGGACGAACCGCGCTTCGAGGACAAGCGCGGCCCGCGCTGCTACGACCTGAAGAACCTGCCGAACCCGTTCCCGCAGGAGCCGCCGGACGGCGCGTTCAAGGACGGCACCACGCACACCACATCGCCGAACTCGCACAGCACCGGGCTCAACCCGGCCAACTCCACGGCCGACGCCGGTGGCTTCAACGGCGGCGGTGACGGCGGCGGCAACCCGGCGAACACGGCCGGGGAGAACGACTTCCTGGCCCAGCTCGTCGGGCCGCAGGTCGGTATGCAGCAGGGTGACTTCCCCGGCTGGGGCTCGCTGCTCGTCGGCCCGCTCTACCGGGGCGCGGAGGTGACGGTGAAGTGAGGGGACTCGCCGCTCCGCTGATCAAGCTGTCGATCTTCGTGGTCATCACGGTGTTGTTCACCGCGATCCTCGGCATCAGCATCGCGAACATCAACACCACCAGCACCAACGGGTACTCGGCGCGCTTCACCGACGCGACGCTGCTGCTCAACGGCGACGACGTGCGCATCGCCGGCGTCCGCGTGGGCACGGTCAAGGACGTGAAGATCGTCGACAAGCGCCAGGCGCAGGTGGACTTCGAGGTCGACTCCGGCCGCCGGCTGCCCGCGGGCGTGACCGCGCAGATCAAGTTCCGCAACCTCGTCGGCCAGCGCTACCTCTCGCTCGGCGAGGGCACCGACACCTCGGGCCAGATGCTCAAGCCCGGCGGCACGATCCCGCTCGAACGCACCACGCCGGCGCTGGACCTGACCGAGCTGTTCAACGGGTTCAAGCCGCTGTTCACCGCGCTCAACCCCGACGACGTCAACAAGCTCTCCTACGAGGTCATCCAGGTCCTGCAGGGCGAGGGCGGCACCGTCGAAAGCCTGCTGTCGCACACCGCTTCGCTGGCCACCACGATCGCCGACAAGGACAAGGTCATCGGCGAGGTCATCGACAACCTCAACTCCGTGCTCGACACCGTCAACGCGCACACGCCGCAGCTGAGCGACCTGATCGTGAAGCTGCAGCAGCTCGTGTCGGGCCTGGCGCAGGACCGCAAGCCGATCGGCGACGCGATCGACAGCCTCGGCAACCTGGCCCAGACCACCGCCGGTCTGCTCGGCGACGCGCGCCAGCCGCTGAAGGACGACATCAGCGCGCTCGGCGACCTGACCACGAAGCTCAACAAGAACGAGCCGACGCTGGAACACTTCATCCAGTTCCTGCCGACGAAGGTGAGCGCGCTGACCCGGACCGCGGACTACGGCTCGTGGTTCAACTTCTACGCGTGCGAGATGACCGGCAACGTGTCGCTGCCGCCGGTCCTCAACAAGCCCATCGACGTGCCGCTGCTGCCGTCCAACCGTGAGAGGTGCAGCGGATGAAGTCGTTCCAGAAGCGCAACCCGGTCCCGATCGCGCTGATCGGCCTCGCGGTGCTGGTGCTCGGCTTCATCGCCGCCCTCAACTCCGACGACCTGCCGGTGATCGGCGGCGGCACGACCTACAGCGCGGACTTCTCGGAGGCCGCGGGCCTCACGACCGACAACGACGTGCGCATCGCCGGCGTCAAGGTCGGCAAGGTCTCGGCGATCAAGCTCGACGGCGCGAACGTCAAGGTGTCCTTCAAGGTCAAGGACGCCTGGCTCGGCGACAAGACCACGGCGGCCATCAAGATCAAGACGCTGCTGGGCCAGAAGTACCTGTCGCTGGACCCGCAGGGCGTCGGCACGCTCAACCCGAGCCAGACCATCCCGCGGGACCGCACGATGTCCCCGTACGACGTGCTCGACGCGTTCCGCGGCCTCTCGCAGACCGTCGACGACATCGACACCAACCAGCTGGCGAAGAGCTTCGACACGATCACCCAGACGTTCGCCAACACGCCCCAGGACGTGAAGGGCGCGTTGTCGGGCCTGTCGAAGCTGTCGGACACGATCGCCTCGCGCGACGCGCAGCTGTCGAACCTGCTGGCCAACACCCGCGAGGTGTCGCAGACGCTCGTCGACCGCGACGCCGAGGTGCAGAAGCTGATCACCGACGGCAACAAGCTGCTCGACGAGATCTCCCAGCGCGAGCAGGCCATCACCGCGCTGCTGCAGGGCTCCAAGGAGCTGGCCACGCAGCTGCAGGGCCTCGTCGACGACAACGACAAGCAGCTCGACCCCGTGCTGACCCAGCTCGACCAGCTCACCTCGATGCTGCAGCGCAACCAGGACTCCCTGGCGCAGGGCATCGCCAAGTTCGCCCCGTTCGTCCGCGTGTTCACCAACACCATCGGCACCGGGCACTGGTTCGACAACTACATCTGCGGCCTGGTGCTGCCCTCGGTCGGACCGATCAACCAAGAGGGGTGCAACACGAAATGAGTGACACCCGGTTCGGTCAGTCGCTCCTGCGGGGCGCCTCCATCGCCGTCGTGCTGGCCCTCGTGGTCGCAGGCGGTATCTGGTGGACGCTCAAGGACGCCGGGCGCAACCACCTCACCGCGTACTTCTCCGGCGCTGTCGGCCTCTACGAGGGCAACAGCGTGCGGATGCTCGGCGTCGACATGGGCACGGTCACCAAGGTCCAGCCCATGGGCAACCAGGTCCGCGTGGACGTCGAGTACGACCGCTCGGTGCCGGTGCCCGCCGACGCGAAGGCGCTGATCGTCGCGCCGTCGCTGGTCAGCGACCGCTACGTGCAGCTCGCGCCGGCCTACACCGGCGGGCCGCGGATCTCCGACGGCGCCGTGATCCCGCTCAACCGCACCGAGGTGCCGCTCGAGGTCGACCAGCTCGCCGCGAGCCTCGCGAAGGTCAGCCAGGACCTCGGGCCCAACGGTGCCAACAAGAACGGGTCGCTGTCGGACCTGCTCAACACCGCCGCGAAGAACGTCGACGGCAACGGCCAGGCCCTGCACGACACGATCGCCAAGCTCGGGCAGGCCTCAGGCACGCTCGCCGGCAACAAGGACGACCTGTTCCAGACCGTCCAGAACCTCGGCCAGTTCTCCCAGACCCTGGTGAACAGCGACGGCCAGGTGCGCCAGTTCGAGAGCCAGCTCGCCGACGTGAGCGGCTACCTGGCGGGGGAGAAGGACGACCTCGCCGCGACCGTGCAGCAGCTCAGCACCACGCTGCAGTCGGTGCAGGGCTTCATCGAGCAGAACCGCGGCCGGTTGAAGTCCAATGTGGACAAGCTGGCCAGCGTGACCAAGGTGCTCGTGGACCAGCGCAGCGCGCTCTCGGAGATCCTCGACGTCGCGCCGGTCGCGCTGTCGAACCTGGTGAACGTCTACAACGGTTCCTCGGGCACGCTCGACGCGCGACCGAACCTCAACGAGCTGACGCAGCCACCGCTGGTGATGATCTGCAACCTGCTCAAGGAGACGCCCGACGCGCTCAAGCAGCTGGGCGACACGTGCAACTCGATCGCCGGCGTGGTCGACGGCCTGGTGCCGCTGCCCTCGACGGCGGAGGTGGTGCAGGCCATGTCCAACGGCCAGCTGCCGCCGCTGCCGCTCCCGCTCGCGGGCCAGGTCTACGGGACGGGGAGCTGAGCCGATGAAGCGCCTCAGGAAGTTCGCCGCCGCCGGCGCCGTCACCACGGCGTCCGCGCTGCTGCTGTCCGGCTGCGGGTTCACCGGCGTCTACGACGTGCCGCTGCCCGGTGGCGCCGACCTCGGCAGCCGCCCGTACACGATCAAGGTGCAGTTCCAGGACGTGCTCGACCTCGTGCCGCAAGCGGGGGTGAAGGTCAACGAGGTGCCGGTGGGCCAGGTCGAGTCCGTCGGGCTGACGCCCGACGGCTGGCACGCCGAGGTCACCCTGGAGGTCAACGGCGACGTCAAGCTCCCGGCCAACGCGCTGGCCAACGTGAAGCAGTCGAGCTTGCTCGGCGAGAAGTACGTGGAGCTCTCCTCGCCCGGCGACGGCCAGGCGCAGGGCACGCTCGCGAACAACGCCACGATTCCGCTGGCGCGCACGGGCCGCGACGTCGAGGTCGAAGAGGTGCTCGGCGCGCTGTCGCTGCTGCTCAACGGCGGTGGTGTCGACCAGCTCAACACCATCACCAAGGAGCTCAACAACGCGACGTCGGGCAAGGAGCCCGACATCAAGGCGCTGCTGGACAACGCCAACGAGCTCGTGTCGAACCTCGACGAGCAGTCGCGCAACATCACGCGCGCGCTCGACGGCCTCGACCGGCTGTCGATGACGCTCAAGGACCAGAAGGACAAGCTGGTCGGCGCCGTCGACAACCTCGGGCCCGGCATCGGCGTGCTGGAGCAGCAGCGGGGCCAGCTCGTGACCATGCTCAACGCGCTCAACAACCTCTCCGGCGTCGCCACCGACACGGTGACCAAGAGCAAGGCGGACCTCGTGGCCGACCTCAAGGCGCTCACGCCGACGCTGCAGAAGCTCGGCGAGGCGGGCAACGACCTGCCGCAGGCGCTGCAGATCCTGCTGACCTTCCCGTTCACCGACCAGGCCTACGACGACGTGAAGGGTGACTACTTCAACCTCTTCGCGAAGGTCGACCTGAACCTGAAGGACGTCGTCGACAACCTCGGGCGCAGCAGGCAGAACGGGCTGTCGAACCTGCTGCCGGTGCCGGGCCTGACCGGCGGTACGCAGGGCGACCAGCCGCCGCTGCTGCCGCTCGGGGGCCAGTCGGGGTCGAACGCGCAGCCGAACTCCACCGGTGGCCAGGGCGGCGGCCAGCCGTCGCAGGGTGGCCTGTCCGGGCTCTTCGGGATCCTCTCGGGAGGTGCGGGCTGATGTTGCTGCGCAAGACGAAGATCCAGCTCGTGGCGTTCGCGGTCATCTCGGTCGTGTTCATCGCCTACGCCTTGATCCGCTTCGCCGGCCTCGGCTCGGTGTTCGGCAGCAGCGGGTACACAGTGCGGCTCGAGCTCAACGAGTCCGGCGGCATCTTCACCAACGCCGAGGTCACCTACCGCGGCTTCAACATCGGCCGCGTCGGCCAGCTGCGCCTGACCCAGACGGGCCTCGAAGCGGACCTGAACATCGACCCGTCGGCGCCGCACGTGCCCGCGGACCTCAGCGCCGTCGTCGCGAACCGCTCGGCGGTCGGTGAGCAGTACGTGGACCTGCAGCCGAAGAACGACAACGGCCCGTACCTCGAGGGCGGATCGGTGATCCCGGCGGCGAAGACGAAGACGCCGATCAGCACCGACACGCTGCTCGCCGACTTGGACTCGCTCGCCTCGTCGGTGCCCACCGACTCGCTGCGCACCGTCGTCGACCAGTCCTACGACGCGTTCCGCGGCACCGGCGGCGACCTGCAGAAGCTGCTCGACACCGCGCGCAGCTTCACCACCACGGCGCAGCAGTACCTGCCGCAGACCGTGCAGCTGCTCGACGCCGGCGGGCAGGCGCTGGACACGCAGAACCACGAGGCGTCGAACTTCGCGGACTTCTCGAAGAACCTCAACGAGCTGTCCGGCACGCTGAAGAGCTCCGACGGCGACCTGCGCAAGCTCATCGGCATCACGCCGCAGGTCGCGACGCAGATCGACCAGGTCGTCAACGAAACCGGGCCGGGTCTCGGCGCGCTGACGGCGAACCTGCTGACCACGGCCAACGTCACCGTGACCCGCCTCGACGGCATCGAACAGGGCCTGGTGACCTACCCGGCGCTCGCCGGTGCGGCCGGCAGTGTGGCGCCCGGTGACGGCACCGCGCACCTCGGGCTCGTGCTCAACCTGTTCAACCCGCCGGCCTGCACGAAGGGCTACATCCCCTACAGCCAGTACCGCACGGGCGCGGACACGTCCGCGCGGCCGGCGGACGACGACGTGTACTGTGCCGAGCCCAAGGGCAGCCCGATCAACGTCCGCGGTGCTCAGAACGCGCCGTACGGCGGGGCGCCGGTGGCGCCGTCGCAGGCGGACGTGGACGCCAACAAGGGCCGGCCGGGCCAGGAACTGCAGGACATGCGGGACGCGGCCGTGCCGGGCGTAGCCGGAAGCCCGGGTGTCTCGTTGAACAGCCTGGGAGCGTTGCTCGGCCTCGGTTCGTGAGCGGGCCACGGGCTGACGTGGATTTGATGACCGTTACCTACTCTGGAGTGATATGAGTTCCGAACAGGCCGCCGAGGAAGAGGTGACCTCTTCGGCGTCCGAGCCGGCCGCGGTTCCCGCCGAGCCGGCCGCTTCGCCGCCCAAGCGGACCCTCCCGGGCTCGCCGCGCGGGTGGCTCTTCGGGGCAGGCGCGTTCGCCCTCGCGGCCTTCGTGGTCGCGGTGGTGTTCGGCATCATGTGGTGGGTCGCGGGCACCGGCGACAACGCCGACCTGGCTCGGTCGCGCGACGCGGTCGCGCAGGCTGGCGCCGACGCGGTCAAGGCCTACACCGAGGTCGACTACCAGCACCTCGACGATGTGTTCGCCCGCCAGAAGTCCGTGTCCGACGACGACATGGCCAAGCAGATCGATCAGCTGAAGCCGACCTACGGCAAGGCGCTGACCGACGCGAAGACCAAGGTCACGACCACGGTGCAGGACATCGCGGTCGAAGAGCTCGACGACCACGAGGGCAAGGCGAGCTTCCTCGCCGCGATCACCACCGACGTCACCCAGGGCACGCAGACCTCGTCGAAGGCGCTGCGGCTGGAGGTCTCGATGACCCGCGTCGGGAACGTCTGGAAGCTGTCCGGCATCGACAACGTGCCCCTCGTCGCCGCCGGCCAGTAGCTTCACCGGTTTCACCGCAGAACGGAGTTCCCCAGTGCCCCCCTCCCGCCGTCAGCCGCCCCGCAGCAGCACCCCGCAGGCCCGCCGGCCGCGGGTCGCCGGGCTGCGCAAGCCGTCGAGCGCGGACGAAGCACCCGCGTCCGCGGAACGGACAGCGCCCGCGGAACGCCCCGCGTCCCCGGCCAAGCACCGCTCGCGTCCGGTGCCCCGGACAGGCCCGCTGACCAGCGCGGACCCGGCCGAGGTCACGCAGGAGATCCGGTTCCCGGCGAATGTCGGGATCAGCCGGTCGAAGGGACTGGCGGAGGAGTCTGAGCCGGTCGAAGAGGCGGCTGCCGAGGTCGACGCGTTGACCGGCGAGGCCGTCGAGGATTCGGCGGACGTCGCAGATGAGGCGCCCGTCCGGCAGGCCCCGCGCCGCAAGCACCGGGACTCGGGCCGGGCGAAGCCGGTCGACGTCGAGGAGGCCGAGCAGGAGGCGGCCGGCACGTCCTTCGCGGATCCGCCGTGGGTGACGGCGAAGAACGGGAAGGACCGCACGGTCGCGCTGACCGTGGTGCTGCTCGTGGTCGGCCTCGTGTTCGCCACCGGCGCCGTGATCTTCAAACTGCAGTACGACTCGGTGTCCGACAGCACGAGCAACACCGCGCTGCTCGACGTCGCGAAGACCGCGCAGGTCAAGGACCAGGTCTCGAAAGCCACCGAGGCCCTGTTCTCCTACGACTACAACAACATCAAGAAGACCGAGGACGCGGCCAGCAATCTGCTGGCCAACGACGACGTCAAGGCGAAGTACAACGCGCTCATGGGCGAGGTGAAGCGCTTGGCGCCGCAGCAGAAGATGGTGGTGACCTGCAAGGTCTCGCGCAGCGCCGTCATCCTGCTCAACGGGGACCTCGCGCGCGTGATGGTGTTCGTCGACCAGACCTCGACGCGCGCCGACACCAAGCAGACGACCGCCGGCTCCGCCCAGCTGCACGTCGACGCCCAGCTCCAGGGCGACACGTGGAAGATCACCGACCTCGACACCTACAAGGCCGCGCCGGCGCCGGCCGCGAAGGCCCCGGCCTCGTCGGCGCCCGCTTCGCCGCCGCCGTCGAAGTAGCGCTCAGCGGATCGACTGCAGCGCGGTCTTCAGCGCGTCGCGGTGCAGTTCGTCGAGGTGGTCGACGACGTCGGCCGAGATCTCGGCCCGCAGCACCTCCACGCGGCGCACCGCGTCGGTGGCGACGAGTTCGTTCAGCAGCGACGTCGTCAGCACGTCCAGCTCGGCCCGGATCTCGGCGAGGTCCGGGCTGGTCGCGGGGGCCTGTTCGGGGTTCTCGGCCCAGCGGTCGAGCAGCCCGCGCTGCACGACCTTGCTCGCCGTGATCTGGTCCCGGAAGAACCCCGCCGTGCGCTCCGGGTCCAGCCCGAGCGCGAACGCGCGCGTCCGCACCGCGGCCAGCTCCTGCTCCTCGCGCGCCGGGTCGTCGACGGCTTTCCCGCTGCCGAACTTCGACGCCGCCACGCGGTCCCCGACCAGCAACCGTTCGACCACCAGGTCCGCCAGCGGACCCAACGGCCCGAACACGTGCGCGGCGCGTCCCACAGCGGATTCTTCGGGTGCGGCCATGGCCAGCGTTGCCTCCGACGTTCGACACGGTCACCGGGCCGGCGAGCCCACCGCGCTCCCGCACGCGGCCGCCCCACCCCGGCAACCCCAGGATCGGATCCGATTTTAGCGGTGGGGAATTCACGAAACCCGGACATTCCCGCGAGGTGGACACACAATCGCCTCTCCGCCGGATTTGTCTGCCCGGACGTACCGCCTCGGGGACCCGTCGGACCCACCTCGCCCGATGTTGTCGTGCGCGGTCCGTAGCTTTCGTGCTCGCCCGTCTCTTCCCGCCCAGGATTGCCGGCGCGGTGTTCGTTCAGCCTCCGGCCGAGCACCTCGATCCAGCCCGAGCGAATGTTCCGCGCTCCCGGGCCCGCTCCAAGCTCACGTGGCGACCCCGCGCGCCGCGGCTCGCCCCGGCTGGATCCATCAGCCGCCGAACGACTCCGGGTGGCGTTGTTCCCGTTTCGGCACACGCCCCGGCCGCAGCGCAGCCCCCCGCCCTCCTCCAGGGGGGCGTCCCCGTCCCAGTCTATCGGTCCCTGACCTCGAAAAACGTCCGAAGCGGAATCTGTGGACAACCCTGCTCTCGGACGGGTGACCTGTGTACAAGTGCTGAAACTGATTTGACATCGGTCCGGCCGTCGGTTTCCTGCTGGCCGGTCGATGCCAGCGGCACCCAGTCACCGGCGAACTTCGCCGAGCCCACCTGGCCCGCCGAGCCCGCGAACCAAGCCCCGCCGGACCCGCGAATGTACTCGAACACGCTGCGTCTCAAGGGGTTCGCGTGCTGGCCGTTCCGCCTTCAGGCGGTTTGGCGGGTCGGCGGATCGTCCAGCGCGAGGGTTCGCGTCGTGGCGGTTCGTCTGCACGCGGTTCGGCGAGGATCGGCGGGGCGCCAGGGCTCGCGTGCCGACGGTTCGGCGGCGGTGCCGGCCGCGACCGGTACCGCCGCATCGGCTGGAGTGGTGAGCTCGGGCGGCCAGCTCGCCGACCTGCCGACCCGGCTGCAGACCAAAGGGTCGGCACGCGAACTCAGTAGCTCGCTGACCCGACCGCACCGAACCGCCGGCGCACGGGACCTCGCGCTGGCCGCGCTCGCCGACCCACCGACCCTCGCCGAACCATCAGTACGCAAACCTGCGGCGGTGACGCAACCGGCTGGGCGTGACCCCGCCGATCAGTACGCAAACCTGCGGCGCGGACGCAACCGGCTGGGCGTGACCCCGCCGATCAGCACACAAACCTGCGGCGCGGACGCAACCGGCTGGGCGTGACCCCACCGACCAGCACACAAACCTGCGGCGCTGCCCCAACCGGCTGCACGCGGCCCCACCAATCAGCACACAAACCCGCGGCGCTGCCCCAACCGGCTGCGCGCCACCCCACCGACCAGCACACAAACCCGCGTCGCTGCCCCAACCGGCCGCGCACGACCCCACCAACCGCCACCCCACCGCCGGCCAACACCGCCGGCGTCAACCTCACCAACCCCACCCACACCACGACGTCCACACCACTCACCCACCAACGTCCACACCACTCACCCATCTGCAGCCCTCACCCCAACCGAACCCCTCAACCACCCTCCCCGCCCCCCACCTCACCCGGAGAAATCCACCACAGGACCCCTCGATCAGTGACGCAGAACACCGTTTGGGAACACCGTTCACCCGCCCCGCACCAGCCAAAGCGTCCGGTTTCCGCAGGTACCGACCGGTAACTGGGATGATCATCCCGCTTGTCACACTCCGCACCCCCTGCTCGACGCTGAGCCAACCGGCGGGACCCCCGTGTGGCATCTTGACTGGAGGCCTTCGTGGGTTCAGGCTTACTGCCAACGGTGACGGCCGGGGACTGCGGACCTTGCGGGAGGGACGCGAACCCGGGGGGAACCGGGAGGCATTGCTGAAGCGCCGCGTAGCAGGCTGGGCCCCGTCGGGAGCGCCCCCTGGACAGACCGCGTCGTTCGGGCTAGACTGCCTCTTTGCGCTGCCCTCTTTCAGGCTGCCCGGAGCCGGTAGTTAGGATAGTGGGCACACGGCACCCCTGACAGTCCGCGACAGCTGTTGCCATCGCGGCTGCTCACCGCTCATTGTCCCCGGAAGGACGCATCTTGGCAGTCTCTCCCGCGAACCAGGCCACTGCTGCGACCACCTCGGCTGTATCCCGCTCGGAGTCCACGGGTATTCCCGGAGCGCCCACGCGGGTCTCCTTCGCAAAGATTCGCGAACCCCTTTCCACCCCCAACCTGCTGGACGTGCAGATCCAGTCGTTCCAGTGGTTCACCGGCGACGAGGCGTGGTTCGAGCGCCGCGTCAACGAAGGTGAAGAGAACCCGGTCGGCGGCCTGGAAGAGGTCCTCAACGAGATCTCCCCGATCGAGGACTTCTCCGGTTCCATGTCGCTGTCCTTCTCCGCTCCGCGCTTCGACGAGGTCAAGGCCTCGATCGAGGAGTGCAAGGACAAGGACATGACCTACGCGGCGCCGCTGTTCGTCACCGCCGAGTTCGTCAACAACAACACCGGCGAGATCAAGAGCCAGACGGTCTTCCTGGGTGACTTCCCGGTGATGACCGACAAGGGCACCTTCATCATCAACGGCACCGAGCGGGTCGTCGTGTCCCAGCTCGTGCGTTCTCCGGGTGTGTACTTCGACAGCAGCGTCGACAAGACGACCGACAAGGACGTCTTCAGCGTGCGCGTGATCCCGAGCCGCGGTGCGTGGCTCGAGTTCGACGTCGACAAGCGCGACACCGTCGGCGTCCGCATCGACCGCAAGCGCCGCCAGCCGGTCACCGTGCTGCTGAAGGCGCTCGGCTGGACGACCGAGGCGATCCGCGAGCGTTTCCACTTCTCGGAGACGCTGCTGGCCACCCTCGAGAAGGACCACACCGCCGGCACCGACGAGGCGCTGCTCGACATCTACCGCAAGCTCCGTCCGGGCGAGCCGCCCACGAAGGAGAGCGCGCAGACGCTGCTGGAGAACCTGTTCTTCAAGCCGAAGCGCTACGACCTGGCCAAGGTCGGCCGCTACAAGGTCAACAAGAAGCTCGGTCTCGACACGCCGTACGACACCGGCACGCTGACCGAAGAGGACATCGTCTCGGCCATCGAGTACCTGGTCCGCCTCCACGCGGGCGAGGACAAGATGACGAGCGTCTCGAACGTCGAGGTGCCCGTCGAGACCGACGACATCGACCACTTCGGCAACCGCCGCCTGCGCACGGTGGGTGAGCTGATCCAGAACCAGATCCGGGTCGGCCTCTCCCGCACCGAGCGCGTCGTGCGCGAGCGCATGACGACGCAGGACGTCGAGGCGATCACGCCGCAGACCCTGATCAACATCCGCCCGATCGGCGCGGCGATCAAGGAGTTCTTCGGCACCTCGCAGCTGTCGCAGTTCATGGACCAGAACAACCCGCTGTCGGGCCTGACCCACAAGCGCCGCCTCTCGGCGCTGGGCCCCGGTGGTCTGTCGCGTGAACGCGCCGGCATGGAGGTCCGCGACGTCCACCCGTCGCACTACGGCCGCATGTGCCCGATCGAGACGCCGGAAGGCCCGAACATCGGCCTGATCGGCTCGCTGTGCTCCTACGCGCGGGTCAACCCGTTCGGCTTCATCGAGACGCCGTACCGGAAGGTCGTCGAGGGCCAGGTCACCGACCAGGTCGACTACCTGACCGCCGACGAGGAAGACCGCTACGTCAAGGCGCAGGCCAACGCGCCGCTGACCGACGACGGTCACTTCGAGGAAGACAAGGTCCTGGGTCGCCGCAAGGGCGGTGAGGTCGAGCTGATCGACCCGCTCGAGATCGACTACATGGACGTGTCGCCGCGGCAGATGGTCTCCGTCGCCACCGCGATGATCCCGTTCCTCGAGCACGACGACGCGAACCGCGCGCTGATGGGCGCGAACATGCAGCGCCAGGCCGTGCCGCTGCTGCGCAACCAGGCCCCGTACGTGGGCACGGGTGTGGAGCTGCGCGCCGCCGTCGACGCCGGTGACGTCCTCGTGGCCGAGCAGGCCGGCGTGGTCGAGGAGCTGTCCGCGGACATCATCACGATCATGCACGACGACGGCACGCGGAAGAGCTACGGACTGTACAAGTTCCGCCGCTCCAACCACGGCACGTGCTTCAACCACCGCCCGATCGTCAACGAGGGTGACCGGGTCGAAAAGGGCCAGGTCATCGCCGACGGCCCGTCCACCGAGAACGGTGAGATGGCGCTCGGCAAGAACCTGCTCGTGGCGGTCATGCCGTGGGAGGGCCACAACTACGAGGACGCGATCATCCTCTCCGAGCGCCTGGTGCAGGACGACGTGCTCACGTCGATCCACATCGAGGAGCACGAGATCGACGCCCGCGACACCAAGCTGGGCGCCGAGGAGATCACCCGGGACATCCCGAACGTCTCCGAGGAGGTCCTGGCCGACCTCGACGAGCGCGGCATCATCCGCATCGGTGCCGAGGTCCGCGACGGCGACATCCTGGTCGGCAAGGTCACGCCGAAGGGCGAGACGGAGCTGACCCCGGAGGAGCGCCTGCTCCGCGCGATCTTCGGTGAGAAGGCCCGCGAGGTCCGCGACACCTCACTGAAGGTGCCGCACGGCGAGACCGGCAAGGTCATCGGCATCCGCGTGTTCTCGCGCGAGGACGACGACGAGCTGCCCCCGGGCGTCAACGAGCTGGTCCGCGTCTACGTGGCCCAGAAGCGCAAGATCCAGCCGGGCGACAAGCTCGCCGGCCGGCACGGCAACAAGGGTGTCATCGGCAAGATCCTGCCGGCCGAGGACATGCCGTTCATGGAGGACGGCACCCCGGTCGACATCATCCTGAACACCCACGGTGTGCCGCGACGGATGAACATCGGCCAGATCCTCGAGCTGCACCTGGGCTGGCTGGCGTCGCAGGGCTGGACGATCGAGGGCGACCCGGAGTGGGCGAAGAACCTCTCCGACGAGCTCCGCGACGTCGCGCCCAACACGAACACCGCGACCCCGGTGTTCGACGGCGCGAAGGAAGAGGAGCTCACCGGGCTGCTCGGCTCGACCAAGCCGAACCGCGACGGCGAGCGCATGGTCAAGGAGAACGGCAAGGCCACGCTGTTCGACGGCCGCTCCGGCGAGCCGTACCCGTACCCGGTGTCCGTCGGCTACATGTACATCCTGAAGCTGCACCACCTGGTCGACGACAAGATCCACGCCCGCTCCACCGGCCCGTACTCGATGATCACGCAGCAGCCGCTGGGTGGTAAGGCGCAGTTCGGTGGCCAGCGCTTCGGTGAGATGGAGTGCTGGGCGATGCAGGCCTACGGCGCGGCTTACACGCTGCAGGAGCTGCTCACGATCAAGTCGGACGACGTGGTCGGCCGTGTGAAGGTGTACGAGGCGATCGTGAAGGGGGAGAACATCCCCGAGCCGGGCATCCCGGAGTCGTTCAAGGTGCTCCTCAAGGAGCTCCAGTCGCTGTGCCTCAACGTCGAGGTGCTCTCCAGCGACGGTGCGGCGATCGAGATGCGCGACTCCGACGACGAGGACCTCGAGCGCGCCGCGGCGAACCTCGGCATCAACCTGTCCCGCAACGAGTCGCCCTCGGTGGACGACGTCGTGCACTGATCCGCCTCTCCGACATTTCCAAGTGTGGTCGCGTTGTGATTGACCGTCGCGCTGGGAGGGGCACCGTGGTCGCCCGCCGTCACGGTGCCCCTGAGGTGCGGTTGGTCCCGGGCCACCAAAAGCCTTAAACCTCGAGGAAAGAGGGAAGGGAAGACGTGCTAGACGTCAACTTCTTCGACGAACTGCGGATTGGTCTGGCCACTGCTGACGACATCCGTCAGTGGTCCTACGGCGAGGTCAAGAAGCCGGAGACCATCAACTACCGGACTCTCAAGCCCGAGAAGGACGGTCTCTTCTGCGAGAAGATCTTCGGTCCCACCCGGGATTGGGAGTGCTACTGCGGCAAGTACAAGCGCGTCCGCTTCAAGGGCATCATCTGTGAGCGCTGCGGCGTCGAGGTGACTCGCGCCAAGGTGCGCCGTGAGCGGATGGGCCACATCGAGCTGGCCGCGCCGGTCACCCACATCTGGTACTTCAAGGGCGTCCCGTCGCGCCTGGGCTACCTGCTGGACCTGGCGCCCAAGGACCTCGAGAAGATCATCTACTTCGCTGCTTACGTCATCACGGGCGTGAACACGGAGCTGCGCCACAACGACCTGCCGACGCTCGAGAACGAGATCGGGGTCGAGCGCAAGAACCTCGAGACGAAGCGCGACGCCGACATCGAGACCCGCGCGCAGAAGCTGGAAGCCGACCTGGCCGAGCTGGAGGCGGAGGGCGCCAAGTCCGACGTCCGCCGCAAGGTCAAGGAAGGCGGCGAGCGCGAGATGCGCCAGCTGCGCGACCGCGCCGGCCGTGAGCTCGACCGCCTCGAGGAGGTCTGGACGACCTTCACGAAGCTCGAGCCGCGCCAGCTGATCGCCGACGAGCTGCTGTACCGCGAGCTGATCGACCGCTACGGCGAGTACTTCACCGGCGGCATGGGCGCGGAGGCCATCCAGAAGCTGGCCACCGAGTTCGACGTGTCCGCGGAGGCCGACAGCCTGCGCGACACCATCCGCAACGGCAAGGGCCAGAAGAAGCTGCGCGCCCTCAAGCGCCTCAAGGTCGTGGCCGCCTTCCAGGCGACCGGCAACGACCCGCGCGGCATGGTCCTCGACGCCGTCCCGGTCATCCCGCCGGACCTGCGCCCGATGGTGCAGCTCGACGGTGGCCGCTTCGCGACGTCGGACCTGAACGACCTGTACCGCCGCGTGATCAACCGCAACAACCGCCTCAAGCGGCTGATCGACCTCGGCGCGCCCGAGATCATCGTCAACAACGAGAAGCGGATGCTGCAGGAGGCCGTCGACGCGCTGTTCGACAACGGCCGCCGCGGCCGTCCCGTCACCGGCCCGGGCAACCGGCCGCTGAAGTCGCTGTCCGACCTGCTCAAGGGCAAGCAGGGCCGGTTCCGCCAGAACCTGCTCGGCAAGCGCGTCGACTACTCGGGCCGTTCGGTCATCATCGTGGGTCCGCAGCTGAAGCTGCACCAGTGCGGTCTGCCGAAGGACATGGCGCTCGAGCTGTTCAAGCCGTTCGTCATGAAGCGGCTGGTCGACCTGAACCACGCGCAGAACATCAAGTCCGCCAAGCGGATGGTGGAGCGCTCGCGCCCGCAGGTGTGGGACGTGCTCGAAGAGGTCATCACCGGCCACCCGGTGATGCTGAACCGCGCGCCGACCCTGCACCGCCTCGGCATCCAGGCCTTCGAGCCGCAGCTGGTGGAAGGCAAGGCCATCCAGCTGCACCCGCTGGTCTGCGAGGCGTTCAACGCGGACTTCGACGGTGACCAGATGGCGGTGCACCTGCCGCTGTCGGCCGAGGCGCAGGCCGAGGCCCGGATCCTGATGCTGTCGGCGAACAACATCCTGTCGCCGGCGTCGGGCCGTCCGCTCGCCATGCCGCGACTGGACATGGTCACGGGCCTGTTCCACCTGACCCGTCTCGACGAGAAGGCCGAGGGCGCGGGCAACGCGTACTCGTCGCCGGCCGAGGCGATCATGGCCTTCGACCGCAAGGCGCTGAGCCTGCACGCCCCGATCAAGATCCGCATCACCGACCGGCAGCCGCCGAAGTCGGAAGAGGCGCGGCTGGCCGAGGACGGCTGGGAGCCGGGCAAGACGTGGCTGGCCGAGACGACTCTGGGCCGTGTCACGTTCAACGACCTGCTGCCGGCGGACTACCCGTTCGTGAACGAGCCGATGCCGAAGAAGCGGCAGGCCGCGATCGTGAACGACCTCGCCGAGCGCTACTCGATGACGCAGGTGGCCCAGACGCTGGACAAGCTGAAGGACGCCGGCTTCTACTGGGCGACCCGCTCGGGCGTCACGGTGGCCATCTCCGACGTGCTCGTGCCCGCCGGCAAGAAGGCCATCCTCGACGAGTACGAGGCCAAGGCCGACCAGGTCGAGAAGCGGTACCAGCGTGGTCAGCTGTCGCACTCCGAGCGCAACAACGAGCTCGTCAAGGTGTGGACGCAGGCCACCGAAGAGGTCCACAAGATCATGGAGACGGCGCTGCCGGACGACAACCCGATCGCCATGATCGTGAAGTCGGGCGCGGCGGGCAACATGACGCAGGTCCGGTCGCTGGCCGGTATGCGTGGCCTGGTGTCGAACCCGAAGGGTGAGTACATCCCGCGCCCGATCAAGTCCAACTTCCGTGAGGGCTTGTCGGTGGCGGAGTACTTCATCGCCACGCACGGTGCCCGGAAGGGCCTGGCGGACACCGCTCTGCGGACCGCCGACTCGGGTTACCTGACCCGTCGTCTGGTGGACGTCTCGCAGGACGTCATCGTCCGCGAGATCGACTGCGGCACGACGCGCGGTATCACCATGACCGTCGGCGAGGACGTCGGCGACGGCAAGGTGCTGCGCGACCAGCACGTGGAGACCAGCGTGTACGCGCGGAACCTCGCGACCGACGCGGTGGACGCCAAGGGCAACGTCGTGCTCAACGCGGGCGACGACGTGGGCGACCCGGCCATCGAGAAGCTGCTGTCCAGCGGCATCACGAAGGTCAAGGTCCGCTCGGTGCTGACCTGCGAGTCGGCGGTCGGTGTGTGCGCGACCTGCTACGGCCGCTCGATGGCGACGGGCCAGCTCGTCGACGTCGGCGAGGCCGTCGGTATCGTCGCCGCCCAGTCGATCGGTGAGCCGGGTACGCAGCTGACGATGCGTACGTTCCACCAGGGTGGTGTCGCCGGTGACGACATCACGACCGGTCTGCCCCGCGTCACCGAGCTCTTCGAGGCTCGCGTGCCGAAGGGCAAGGCGCCGATCGCGGACGTCGACGGCCGCGTGCGGATCGAGGAGAGCGAGCGGTTCTGGAAGATCACCCTGATCCCGGACGACGGGTCGGAGGAGATCGTCTTCGACAAGCTGTCCAAGCGGCAGCGGCTCGCCAACACCCCGAACGGCCCGCTGGGCGACGGCGACCACGTCGCGGTCGGTCAGCAGCTGCTCGAGGGCACGCCCGACCCGCACGAGGTGCTCCGCGTGATGGGCCCGCGTGAGGCGCAGATGCACCTCACCGACGAGGTCCAGAAGGTGTACCGGGCGCAGGGTGTGTCGATCCACGACAAGCACATCGAGGTCATCGTGCGGCAGATGCTGCGCCGCGTGACGATCATCGACTCCGGTGCCACGGACTTCCTGCCGGGCGAGCTGCCCGAGCGCACGAAGTTCGAGGCGACGAACCGGGCCGCGGTCGCCGAGGGCGGCGAGCCGGCTTCGGGTCGCCCGGTGCTGATGGGCATCACGAAGGCGTCGCTGACCACGGACTCGTGGCTGTCGGCCGCCTCGTTCCAGGAGACCACGCGCGTTCTGACCGACGCGGCCATCAACGGCCGCTCGGACAGGCTCGTGGGCCTCAAGGAGAACGTGATCATCGGTAAGCTGATCCCGGCCGGCACCGGCATCAACAAGTACCGGAACATCCAGGTCCAGCCGACCGAGGAGGCGCGCGTCGCCGCGTACGCCATCCCGTCCTACGACGACGGCTACTACACGCCGGACGTCTTCGGGTCGGGCACCGGCGCCGCCGTGCCGCTCGACGACTACGACTTCGGCCGCGACTTCCGCTGAGCCGGACGTAGCTGAACGCTGAGTAGTTGAACGACAAGCCCCCCGCCGGGGAACCGGCGGGGGGCTTGTCGTTGGTACCTCGGAGCTTTCAGACCGAGCTGGTGAGTCTCTCGCGCATCCTGCGCGCTCGCCGCGGCGGGCGGGGCAGGTAGGTGCGTTTGGCGAGGTAAAGCCCGACCAGGGGGTAGAGCAGGCAGATCAGGAAGTCGAGCACGGCGTACGTCCGGCTGCCGATCTGGTAGCCCGGGTGTCCCCACAACGGTCCCACCATGACTTCGACGACGTCGCCGCGCCGGGGCAGCTCGCCGGACCAGTCAGCCGAGACCTGGTGGATTCCGCCGTCGTCGGTGTAGGTGCCGCGCACGCTGGGCCGGTCGGCGGAACACGACAGGCCGCCTGTCGTGCTGACGCAATGCCGGGTGCCGCCCGCGCTGATGTTGTCGACGGCCAGGTGTACTTGGGGGGCGAGTCCGGTGATGGCCGCCACCGAGTTGCCCACCGGCCCCGCGCCCAGCGCGATCAGGCCGAGCGCGATCAGCGAGCGCACGGTGAGCGACGTCGAGGTCACCGGCTGCCGGTCCGCGGCTTCCCGCCTCCGGTTCACCGGGGTGCGGATGAAGCCGCCACGCTTGCCGGACCAGCCGTCGTAGCTCGTGTCGGAGCGGGTGGCAGCGGTGTGGAAATCGCGGTCCGCCGCCCAGGTTTCCCACACCGGCGCGGGCACCGCGGCGGCGAGCACCGCGAGCCGGCGGGAGTTGCCGAACATCCGGTCCTCGGTCAGCCCGCCGGTGTCGGTGGTCCACAGCGCGTCCCCGTGGAACGCGACCTGGTGTACCCGGAACCACAGGTCGGTCATGATCAGCTCGCGCACCTCGCCGGTCAGCACCGCGTGCGCGAACTCCGGGTCCGAGGTGGACACCGAGTACCGGCGGTCGAACTCGGGGTCGACCTCGAAGGAGCCGAAGGTGGTGTCGGGCCGGAGCCAGCCGAAGGCGTTGCGGGTGATCCGGGCATCCTCCAACGGGGTGAAGTGCTCCGGCTCGAACGCCCCGGTCCGCGGTGAGATCGTCAGCGCGGGCACGTGCGGGATCCGCAACTCGACCACCGAATTGACCGAGTCGATCTCTTCGGCCACCTGTCCGGCCGCCGCGAACACCTCGTTCTCGCGCGGCGGTCGGGTCGAGTACTCCATCCCCAGCAGGCGGTGGCCGTTGTGGGTGAACTCGACGGTGGCCCGCCGGGGCGACGGGTCGGGGTGGTCGAGGGCCACGGCGACGCCGCGGTGCGGCAGGAAGCCGAAGGCCGGTTCGTCGACCGAGTCGAGGCGCTTGACCCAGTTGCGTTGGTGCCAGCCCCGCCACATGACCAGCACCGTCACGACCAGCGGGAACGCGTACCACAGCAGTTGCGGTACGTCACTGCCGGTACCGGCCGACAGCCAGTACAGCGACGCTTCGGAGATGGCGATTCCGGACAGCGAATAGCACACCGCGGAGGCGACCGGACTTCGCCGTTCTGCGCGTCCGGCGATCCACATGAGCACGAAGGCGAGTGCGTAGCCGCCGACGACGAACCAGGGGCCGAGCACTTCGCCTAACCACCCATGTCGAGGTTGTCGCGGGTCTCCTTGTCGGAGCTGTACCCGGAATCGGCCGCCTCGCTCGACTTGGCGATGTCCTTGGCGTTGTCGATCGCCTTGTTGACGAAGTCGAAGCCCATCTTCTTGTTGGTGCCGGAGCCCTTGCCGAAGTCGCCCGGGCTCACGCCGACCACCTGCTTGATGGCCTCGTTCCCGCCGGACTTGACGGCTTCCTTCACCGCCTCAGCGGTCGCCGCGCCACGGGAGTTCGTCGCCGACGCGACCGCGCCGCTCACGGCCCTCTCGGCGCCCGGCGTCATCGCCCGGCCGGCGCCCCCGGCTCCGTGGAGCTTCGAACCTTCCTTGATGAGGTCGTCGCTCCACTTCGCGAGGAACGTCACGAACTTCTGCAGCAGCTCGCCGAGCTTGCCGAGGTGCTTCGTGATCTTCGTGAACGCGCTGGCCGCCTTGGCGATCGACGCCGTCATCGCACCGGCCACCGACGAGCCGAGGCTGACGATGGAGGCGGCCAGGGCAGGCAGCCAGATGTAGATCAGCCAGCTGACCAGCTCGGAGATGATCGCCTTCACGACCTCTTCGATCACGGTCATGACCATCGACCACATCTGCAGCGTCTGGCCGACGCCGCCGGTGGTGTAGCCGATGCCCTTGATGCCCTCGGAGAACTGGTCCAGCGCCTTGCGGGCCGCGTCGCCGCCGTCGCCCACCCAGCCCTTCAGCTCGTCGCGGCCCTTCTGGGTGAAATCGTCGCCGAGCTTGATGAAGCCCATGCCGATCTCGTTGAAGTTCCCGGCGGCGTCCTTCAACGCCGGACCGTCGCCGGTCACGAAGTGCAGTGCGTCCTGCAGCGGCGAGATCAGCTCGAGAAGCATGTTCAGGCCGTTGCTGACCAGCCAGTTCACCGGGTCGAGCGCGAAGCTCGCCACGTCGACCGCGGCGCCGGCGACGAAGCCCGCGCCGTCCTTGAGCATCTGGCCCGTGGCGCCGGCGAAGTCGCCGATGCTGTCCGCGTTGCCGTAGTTGTCGACGGCGTTGGAGACGCCCTCCACGCCCTTGCCGACGATCGGCGCCTTCTTGGCCGCCTCCATGGCGTTGTGGCCGAAGCCCTCTTCGTCCTTCTTCAGCTTGACGCCGTCGGCGATGCTGTCCGCCATCTCTTCCCCCAGCTCAGAGCGGTCCGTCGATGTTCACCTTGGTCTTGCCGAGCTTGAGGACGGCGTCCTTCTGCTTGCCGTCGTAGATGTCCGCGGCCTGGGTCATCTTCCCGCTGAAGGTGTCGACCCCGGTCTTCATCAGCTCCAGCAGCTCACGCAGGTCTTCGAGCTTGCTCGTGTATGTCTGCTTCACCGCAAGCCCGATCAGGCCCCACGACTTGTCCGTCACGTCGGCCTGGTCCACGAGGCCGCCGAACTTGGCGGCCTCGTCCTTGTAGTGCGGGAGCGTGGTCGACGCGTACTTCCGCAGCGCCGGGAGGTCTACTTCGTGGCCCATCAGTACTCCTCGTGGTCCCAAAACTTCCGGCCGCCGTCGTCGGCCGGGCGGGCCGGGGGCGGCGGGGGAGCGGCCGGGGGTTCGTCGCGGCGCAGGACGCCCTGGCCGAAGTCGTCGTCGGGATCGCTCGGGGCCGTCCGGCGGGGCGCCGGACGGGCGGGTGGTGGCTGCTCCTCCGAGGTCTGGGACTTCAGCTCGTCCGCCGTGGTTCCCATCGCTTCGGCCTGGGCCTCGAGCACCTGGTCGCTGACATCGAGGCCGAACGCCGCGCCGACGTGCGCGTCGACGATGCCGGCCTGCTGCAGGGCGGCGTCCGCGACGGCGCGGTGCAGGGTCGAGAGGATGCTCGACCCCAGCTGCTGCGGCGGCAGGCGCAGCGCGTCGGGCGTGAGCCGGATGTCCTTGACCGAGCCGCCGGGGCCGGCGACGACCGTGATGGCCCGGTCGGGTGACATCGCGACGGCCTCGAGGGCCGTCACCTCGTTCTGCAGGTCGCCGACCTTGGCGAACTGCGCCTCGGCCTGCTTGATCTTGGACTGGAACTTCTCGAACTCGGCGACGAGACGATCCATCTCAGCCGACACGGCGGCCCCCTCACGTGCACAAGACGGGTGTGCGGACGTGCGGATTATGCCGGTTCTGCCAGGTTTGCGCTGGCGAGTCGTGAATTTTTTCCCGTAACGGGAGAAAGGGGCGCTCCGGAGCCCGGCCGGCAGCGCGCACGCCTCAGCCGCCGTGCCGCCGTCCGGTGTGGACGGTCGACCGTCCACACCGGAGGGATGGAATCCGTTGCCGGGCAACGAACTCAGTGGAGGTTCTTGGCGAACCAGTGCTCGGCGTACTTGTCGTCGTTGAACCGCTCGACCTCCGCGTACCCCGTGCGCGCGTAGAGCGCCCGGGCCTCGACGAGATCGGTCCGGGTGTCGAGCCGCATCACCTCGGCGCCGAGGGTCCGCGCCGCGTCCTCGGCCGCCGCGACGAGCTTCGCGCCGCCGCCCCGGCCGCGGTGCGCCGGGCGCACGTACACGCGCGTCAGCTCGTTCAGTCCCGGCCGCACCACGCGCGTGCCGGCGCAGCCGGTCATCGTGCCGTCGGGCAGCCGGGCGATGAGGAACGCGCCGGTCGGGGCGACGAGGTCGTCGCTCTGCTGCTCGGCCAGTGCCTCGTCGATCTCGGACTCGGTCGCCGGCCGACCCCAGTAGCGGCCGGCGATGTCGGTGAGGTACTCGCGCAGGATCGCGCGCGCGTCAGGATGGTGGACGGGGGTCACCTCGATGGTCCAGGTCGTCACGGATCCATCGTCACGGGCGCGTCCACTGGATAACGGGCATGTCGATCACCTCGGCAAAGGGACGTTCGGTCCCGCGGTGTCACCCGATCGTGGAACTGGGTACGGTGCGATTCGCAGGGAAACCGAACCAGAGGAGTGCGTCATGGACGGCAACGGCACCGCCGACCGGCCTGAAGAGGAGTCGAAGAAGACTCGGGGGAGTCACGCCGCGCCTGAGGGGGCCGGCGTTCATCCGCTCATCGACCTGTCTCGCGATCCCAACCCGGGGCGCGCCGACCACGCGAAGCCTGAAGAGGAATAGGCGGGACGTCCGTCACGTTCTCAATGACGGGACCCGCTCGGTCGAACCCGCGCGGCACTGGCCGCAGAGCCCCCATCTGGGGTTACGATGGGCGGTCACCGTCACTTCGGACCCCCCGCCCGGACCACCCGCGAGGTGGCCGGGTATCTTTGGAGACCGTGCCCGGCAGGCGTCGGGCCGCTCCGCGTGCCGTGCGGCATGAGCGGGGTGCTCGCGCACCCGGTTCACCGGCCTCGTCCACGTGGGGTTCCGACGGAAAACCCCTCCGGGAAGTTACCGGTCGAGAGACCGTGACGCGGGCCGACACGCCCGACCGCGGGGGCCGGTGAAGACACGAAGAAGCAAGATCGCAGACAGAAAGCTGGTCCATTGCCCACGATCCAGCAGCTGGTCCGCAAGGGCCGCCAGGACAAGGCTGCCAAGCAGAAGACCGCGGCCCTCAAGGGGAGCCCGCAGCGTCGTGGTGTGTGCACCCGCGTGTACACCACGACCCCGAAGAAGCCGAACTCGGCGCTGCGCAAGGTTGCGCGTGTGAAGCTGACGAGCGGCATCGAGGTCACGGCGTACATCCCCGGTGAGGGTCACAACCTGCAGGAGCACTCGATGGTGCTCGTGCGCGGTGGCCGGGTGAAGGACCTGCCGGGCGTTCGCTACAAGATCATCCGCGGTTCGCTCGACACGCAGGGCGTGAAGAACCGCAAGCAGGCGCGCAGCCGCTACGGCGCGAAGAAGGAGAAGAGCTAATGCCCCGCAAGGGTCCGGCCCCGAAGCGGCCGCTGATCTCCGACCCGGTCTACGCCTCGCCGCTGGTCACCCAGCTGGTGAACAAGGTGCTGAAGGACGGGAAGCGGTCGCTGGCCGAGCGCATCGTGTACGGCGCGCTGGAAGGTGCTCGCGAGAAGACCGGCACCGACCCGGTCGTCACGCTGAAGCGCGCGCTCGACAACGTGAAGCCCACCATCGAGGTGAAGAGCCGCCGCGTCGGTGGCGCCACCTACCAGGTGCCGATCGAGGTCAAGCCCGGCCGCTCCACCACGCTGGCCCTGCGCTGGCTGGTCTCCTTCTCGCAGGCCCGCCGCGAGAAGACCATGATCGAGCGGCTGCAGAACGAGCTGCTCGACGCGAGCAACGGCCTTGGCGCCAGCGTCAAGCGCCGGGAAGACACGCACAAGATGGCCGAGTCCAACAAGGCCTTCGCGCACTACCGCTGGTGATGACCGCCCGGCTGCCGATCCAAGCCATGCCGGGCCCCACGCTTGAGACAGGGGAACACTCTCGTGGCACGTGAAGTGCTGACCGACCTGAACAAGGTCCGCAACATCGGGATCATGGCGCACATCGACGCCGGTAAGACCACCACCACCGAGCGGATCCTGTTCTACACCGGGATCAACTACAAGATCGGCGAAGTCCACGACGGCGCCGCCACCATGGACTGGATGGAGGAGGAGCAGAAGCGGGGTATCACCATCACCTCGGCTGCCACCACCACGTTCTGGGCCGATCACCAGATCAACATCATCGACACCCCCGGGCACGTCGACTTCACCGTCGAGGTGGAGCGCTCGCTGCGCGTGCTCGACGGCGCCGTTGCCGTGTTCGACGGCAAGGAAGGTGTCGAGCCGCAGTCCGAGCAGGTCTGGCGGCAGGCGGACAAGTACGAAGTTCCGCGCATCTGCTTCGTCAACAAGATGGACAAGCTGGGTGCGGACTTCTACTTCACCGTGCGCACCATCGAGGAGCGCCTCGGCGCGCGGCCGCTGGTCATCCAGCTGCCGATCGGCGCGGAGAACGACTTCGAGGGTGTCATCGACCTGGTCCGCATGAAGGCGCTGACCTGGCGCGGCGAGGTCAAGAAGGGTGAGGACTACTCGGTCGAGGACATCCCCGCCGAGCTGGCCGACCGCGCTGCCGAGTACCGCGAGAAGCTGGTCGAGACGGTCGCCGAGACCGACGACGCCATGATGGAGAAGTTCCTCGAGGGCGAGGAGCTCACGGAAGCCGAGATCAAGGCCGGCATCCGCAAGCTCACGATCGCGCGCGAGGCGTACCCGGTGCTCACCGGCTCCGCGTTCAAGAACAAGGGCGTGCAGCCGATGCTGGACGCGGTCATCGACTACCTGCCGTCCCCGCTGGACGTGCCGGCCGTCGAGGGCACGCTGCCCGACGGCGAGACCCCGGTCTCGCGCAAGCCGTCGGTCGACGAGCCGTTCTCCGCGCTGGCGTTCAAGATCGCCGCGCACCCGTTCTTCGGCAAGCTGACCTACATCCGGGTCTACTCGGGCAAGGTCGCCGCGGGCGCCCAGGTCGTGAACGCGACCAAGGAGCGCAAGGAGCGCATCGGCAAGCTCTTCCAGATGCACTCCAACAAGGAGAACCCGGTCGAGGAGGCCCAGGCCGGCCACATCTACGCGGTCATCGGCCTGAAGGACACCACGACCGGTGACACGCTGGCCGACCCGCAGAACCCGGTCGTCCTCGAGTCGATGACGTTCCCGGACCCGGTCATCCGCGTGGCCATCGAGCCGAAGACGAAGGCCGACCAGGAGAAGCTGTCGCTCGCGATCCAGAAGCTCGCCGAGGAGGACCCGACTTTCCAGGTCCAGCTCGACGAGGAGACGGGTCAGACGATCATCGCCGGCATGGGCGAGCTCCACCTCGAGGTGCTCGTCAACCGCATGAAGTCCGACTACAAGGTCGAGGCGAACATCGGTAAGCCGCAGGTCGCCTACCGCGAGACGATCAAGAAGACGGTCGACAAGCTCGACTACGTGCACAAGAAGCAGACCGGTGGTTCCGGCCAGTTCGCGAAGGTCATCGTGAAGCTGGAGCCGCTCGCGACTACCGACGGTGCACTCTACGAGTTCGACAACAAGGTCACCGGTGGCCGCGTGCCGCGGGAGTACATCCCGTCGGTCGACGCGGGCGCGCAGGACGCCATGCAGTACGGCGTGCTGGCCGGCTACCCGCTCGTCGGGTTGAAGTTCACCTTGTTGGACGGTGCGTACCACGAGGTCGACTCTTCGGAGATGGCGTTCAAGATCGCCGGTTCCATGGCGATGAAGGAAGCCGCGAGGAAGGCCGGCCCGGTCATCCTCGAGCCGATGATGGCCGTCGAGGTCACGACGCCCGAGGACTACATGGGTGACGTGATCGGCGACCTCAACTCCCGCCGTGGCCAGATCCAGGCCATGGAGGAGCGCGCCGGTACCCGTGTCGTGAAGGCACTGGTGCCGCTGTCGGAGATGTTCGGTTACGTGGGCGACCTGCGGTCTCGCACCCAGGGTCGCGCGAACTACTCCATGGTGTTCGACTCCTACGCCGAGGTTCCCGCGAACGTCGCGAAGGAAATCATCGCGAAGGCGACGGGGGAGTAGTCCCCGTCCGCTCGCGGGCATAAGGAACACTCCTGAACGTCCGCAGCACCGACGAGAAACCATCGTGGGCCGGCAGCCACGCCGGCCCACGAGCACAAAGCGAAATCAGTCCAGGAGGACATTCCAGTGGCGAAGGCGAAGTTCGAGCGGAGCAAGCCGCACGTCAACATCGGGACCATCGGTCACGTCGACCACGGCAAGACGACTCTGACCGCGGCGATCACCAAGGTTCTGCACGACAAGTACCCCGAGCTCAACGAGTCGCGTGCGTTCGACCAGATCGACAACGCGCCCGAAGAGCGCCAGCGCGGTATCACGATCAACATCTCGCACGTCGAGTACCAGACCGAGAAGCGTCACTACGCGCACGTTGACGCCCCCGGTCACGCGGACTACATCAAGAACATGATCACCGGTGCCGCCCAGATGGACGGCGCGATCCTGGTGGTTGCCGCGACGGACGGCCCGATGCCGCAGACCCGTGAGCACGTGCTGCTCGCCCGTCAGGTCGGTGTGCCCTACATCGTCGTGGCGCTGAACAAGGCCGACATGGTCGACGACGAGGAGATCCTCGAGCTCGTCGAGCTGGAGGTCCGCGAGCTGCTGTCCTCGCAGGAGTTCCCGGGCGACGACGCGCCGGTCGTGCGCGTGTCCGGTCTCAAGGCCCTCGAGGGCGACGCCAAGTGGGGCGAGGCCGTGCTCGAGCTGATGCACGCCGTCGACGACAACGTGCCGGACCCGGTGCGTGAGCTCGACAAGCCGTTCCTCATGCCGATCGAGGACGTCTTCACCATCACCGGCCGCGGCACCGTGGTGACCGGTCGTGTGGAGCGTGGCGTGGTCAACGTCAACGAAGAGGTCGAGATCGTCGGCATCAAGGAGAAGTCGCAGAAGACGACTGTCACCGGTGTCGAGATGTTCCGCAAGCTGCTCGACTCGGGCCAGGCGGGCGACAACGTCGGCCTCCTGCTCCGCGGTATCAAGCGCGAGGACGTCGAGCGCGGTCAGGTCGTCGTGAAGCCGGGTACCACCACCCCGCACACCGACTTCGAGGGCCGGGTCTACATCCTGTCGAAGGACGAGGGTGGTCGTCACACCCCGTTCTTCAACAACTACCGTCCGCAGTTCTACTTCCGCACCACGGACGTGACCGGCGTCGTGACCCTCCCCGAGGGCACCGAGATGGTCATGCCGGGCGACAACACGGACATCTCCGTCCAGCTGATCCAGCCGGTCGCGATGGACGAGAACCTGCGGTTCGCCATCCGCGAGGGTGGCCGGACCGTCGGTGCGGGCCAGGTCACCAAGATCATCAAGTGATTTCGACGCCCCTGACCCGGGGCCCTACACCCCCCGGGTCAGGGGCGTCAAATCACGTGTGCGACACTAATCAGGTTGCTCGTCCAGGGGCGGCCGAATTCCTACCGGTTCTCGAATCGAGTAGGGGTTCCGGCCGCCCCGGCACGAGTGGCCACGGTCCGTGGAGCTCTTCCTTCGGGTGAGGCTAGCGGGCAAGGGCCAGTAGGGACGGCGCTCGAGCACCACAGCCGGCCCGCGGCCTCCTCACGTAGAGGAAGACCAGGCAAGACGACGATCCCACGGGATCCGTCTGTGCGGCGGGCGCGACACGCCCGACCGCGTGGACCGGGGACAGGGCCGTTGAACTGCTGAAACCCGGGCCACGGCCCGGGTTGACGAGACAAAGCGGCACGAGACGACAAGGAACGCAGCCACCATGGCGGGACAGAAGATCCGCATCCGGCTCAAGGCCTACGACCACGAGGCGATCGACACCTCGGCTCGCAAGATCGTGGAAACGGTCACGCGCACCGGCGCCCGTGTTGTCGGGCCGGTGCCGCTGCCCACCGAGAAGAACGTTTACTGCGTCATCCGCTCGCCGCACAAGTACAAGGACTCGCGCGAGCACTTCGAGATGCGCACGCACAAGCGTCTGATCGACATCCTCGACCCGACGCCGAAGACGGTGGACGCGCTCATGCGCATCGACCTCCCGGCGAGCGTCGACGTCAACATCCAGTAGAGCGCGGCGAGCGGCGGAGATAGAGACTCTCATGTCTGACAGGGAAGTTAAGGGCATCCTGGGCACCAAGCTCGGCATGACCCAGGTCTTCGACGAGCAGAACCGGGTTGTCCCGGTCACCGTCGTCAAGGCCGGTCCGAACGTGGTCACCCAGGTTCGGACCCAGGACAAGGACGGCTACGCGGCCGTGCAGCTGGCGTTCGGCGCGGTCGACCCGCGCAAGGTGAACAAGCCGCGCACGGGCCACTTCGAGAAGGCCGGCGTGACCCCGCGTCGCGTCCTCGCCGAGCTGCGGACCACCGACGCCGGGACCTACGAGGTCGGCCAGGAGATCACCGCCGAGGTGTTCGACGCCGGCGCGGCGGTCGACGTCACCGGGACCAGCAAGGGCAAGGGCTACGCCGGTGTCATGAAGCGCCACGGCTTCAAGGGCCAGGGCGCGAGCCACGGTGCCCAGGCCGTGCACCGCAAGCCGGGTTCGATCGGTGGCTGCGCGACGCCGGGCCGTGTGTTCAAGGGCCTGCGCATGGCGGGCCGGATGGGCAACGACCGGGTCACCACGCAGGGCCTGACCGTGCACGCGGTGCGTGCCGAGGACGGCCTGCTGCTGATCAAGGGCGCTGTGCCCGGTCCCAAGGGCGGCCTGCTGTTCGTGCGCAGCGCCGCGAAGGGTGGTAACTGACGATGACGAGCGTCGAGCTGAAGACCCCGGCCGGTAAAGCCGACGGCACCGTCGATCTCCCGGCGGAGATCTTCGACGTGCAGGCCAACGTCGCGCTGATGCACCAGGTGGTGATCGGCCAGCTGGCCGCCGCGCGCCAGGGCACGCACGACACGAAGACCCGTGGTGAGGTCTCCGGTGGCGGCAAGAAGCCGTACCGGCAGAAGGGCACCGGCCGTGCCCGCCAGGGTTCGACCCGCGCCCCGCAGTTCGCGGGCGGCGGTGTCGTCCACGGCCCCACGCCGCGCGACTACACCCAGCGCACCCCCAAGAAGATGAAGGCCGCCGCTCTGCGTGGCGCCCTCTCCGACCGGGCGCGCGCCGGCCAGCTGCACGTCGTGACCGAGCTGGTCACCGGCGAGAAGCCGTCCACGAAGGCCGCCAAGGCCGCCATCGCCGCGGCGACGCAGGCGAAGCGTGTGCTCGTGGTGCTGCACCGGGACGACGAGCTCACCTGGGTGTCCGCGCGGAACCTGCCGTACGTGCACCTGATCTGGGCGGACCAGCTCAACACCTACGACGTGCTGGTCAACGACGACGTCGTGTTCACCAAGGCCGCGTACGACGCGTTCGTGGCGGGCCCCGTTCGTGGCAAGGCCGTGAAGGCCTCCGCGCGTTCGGGCGAGGTTTCGGAAGGGAGTGACGAACAGTGAGCTCGGTCGCCATTCCGGACCCCCGCGACATCCTGCTCGCGCCGGTCATCTCCGAGAAGTCCTACGGGCTGCTCGAGGACCACAAGTACACGTTCATCGTCCGCCCGGACGCCAACAAGACCCAGATCAAGATCGCGGTCGAGAAGGTGTTCGGCGTCAAGGTGGTCAGCGTCAACACGGCCAACCGCCAGGGCAAGCGGAAGCGGACTCGCGCCGGCTTCGGCAAGCGCAAGGACACCAAGCGCGCCATCGTGACTCTTTCGCCCGAGAGCAAGGCGATCGAGATCTTCGGCGGACCCACCGCGTAAAGGACTGAGCTGACAATGGGCATCCGCAAGTACAAGCCGACGACCCCGGGTCGTCGCGGTTCGAGCGTCTCGGACTTCGCCGAGATCACCCGCTCGACGCCGGAGAAGTCGCTGCTGCGTCCGCTGAGCGGTTCGGGCGGTCGCAACTCGTCGGGCAAGATCACCACCCGCCACAAGGGTGGCGGCCACAAGCGCGCCTACCGCGTCATCGACTTCCGTCGCAACGACAAGGACGGCGTGCCGGCCAAGGTCGCGCACATCGAGTACGACCCCAACCGCACCGCGCGCATCGCGCTGCTGCACTACGCCGACGGCGAGAAGCGCTACATCATCGCGCCGGACAAGCTGAAGCAGGGCGACACCGTCGAGAACGGCCCCCGCGCCGACATCAAGCCGGGCAACAACCTGCCGCTGCGCAACATCCCGGTCGGCACCGTGGTGCACGCGATCGAGCTCCGCCCCGGTGGCGGCGCGAAGATGGCCCGCTCCGCCGGCGCCCGCGTGCAGCTCGTCGCCAAGGACGGCCCGTACGCCCAGCTGCGTCTCCCCTCGGGCGAGATCCGCAACGTGGACGTGCGCAACCGCGCCACGGTCGGCGAGGTCGGCAACTCCGAGCACGCGAACATCAACTGGGGCAAGGCCGGCCGCAACCGCTGGCGCGGCAAGCGCCCCACGGTCCGCGGTGTCGTCATGAACCCGGTCGACCACCCGCACGGTGGTGGTGAGGGCAAGACCTCCGGTGGTCGCCACCCGGTCAACCCCAACGGTAAGCCCGAGGGCCGTACGCGCCGGCGCAAGCCGTCCGACGCCCTCATCGTCCGCCGCCGGCGTACCGGCAAGAAGCGCTGAGCAGGGAGGTAGAAGCACATGCCACGCAGCCTTAAGAAGGGCCCGTTCGTGGACGACCACCTGCTCAAGAAGGTGGACGCGCTGAACGAAGCCAACAAGAAGACCGTGATCAAGACCTGGTCGCGCCGCTCCACGATCATCCCGGACTTCCTGGGTCACACGATCGCGGTGCACGACGGCCGCAAGCACGTCCCGGTGTTCGTCACCGAGGCCATGGTGGGTCACAAGCTGGGCGAGTTCGCCCCGACTCGGACCTTCAAGGGCCACATCAAGGACGACCGCAAGTCGCGCCGCCGCTGAGCGGGCACGAGATAGAGACAAGGGAAGTAGCGATGAACGCCCAGAACGACGCGACGACCGAGGCCCTGCCTACGGCGTACGCGCGGGCTCGCTTCGTCCGGGACTCGCCGACCAAGGTGCGCCGGGTGATCGAGCTCATCAAGGGACGTAGCGCCGCCGACGCCTTGGCCGTGCTCCGGTTCGCCCCGCAGGCGGCCAGCGGGCCGGTCGCGAAGGTGCTCGCCAGCGCCGTGGCCAACGCCGAGAACAACCTTCAGCTGGACCCGGAGACGCTCTGGGTCAAGAACGCGTACGCCGACGAGGGCCCGACCCTCAAGCGCATCCGCCCGCGGGCCCAGGGCCGTGCGTACCGGATCCGCAAGCGGACCAGCCACATCACCGTCGAGGTGGAGTCGCGTCCGAAGGCTGACGTGAAGAAGGCGCAGAGCAAGAAGAAGGCAGGTGGCCGGTAGTGGGCCAGAAGATCAACCCGCACGGCTTCCGCCTGGGTATCACCACGGACTGGAAGTCGCGCTGGTACGCCGACAAGCAGTACGCGGAGTACGTGGCCGAGGACGTCAAGATCCGCAAGCTGCTCTCCACGGGCATGGAGCGCGCCGGCATCTCCAAGGTCGAGATCGAGCGCACCCGTGACCGCGTCCGCGTCGACATCCACACCGCCCGGCCGGGCATCGTCATCGGCCGCCGCGGCGCGGAGGCCGACCGCATCCGCGGCGCGCTGGAGAAGCTGACCAAGAAGCAGGTCCAGCTGAACATCCTCGAGGTCAAGAACCCCGAGGCCGACGCTCAGCTGGTGGCCCAGGGCGTCGCGGAGCAGCTGAGCAACCGCGTGGCGTTCCGCCGCGCGATGCGCAAGGCGATCCAGACGTCCATGCGCTCGCCGCAGGTCAAGGGCATCCGCGTGCAGTGCGGCGGTCGTCTCGGCGGTGCCGAGATGTCCCGCTCCGAGCACTACCGCGACGGCCGGGTCCCGCTGCACACGCTGCGCGCCGACATCGACTACGGCTTCTTCGAGGCCAAGACGACGTTCGGTCGCATCGGCGTGAAGGTGTGGATCTACAAGGGTGAGCTGGTCGGTGGCCTCAAGGCCCGCGAGGCGCGCGACGCCGCCGCGGCCGCCGAGCGGGCCCCGCGCCGCGACCGCGGTGACCGTCCGTCCCGCCCGCGTCGTTCCGGCGCTTCGGGCACGACGGCGACCTCGACCGAAGCCGGTCGCGCTGCTGCTGCCGCGAAGAGCGAAGACGCGGCGCCCGTGGCGACCGAGGCGGCCCCGGCTGCCGAGACCGCAGAAAAGACGGAGGGCTGAGACGTGCTCATCCCGCGCAGGGTCAAGCACCGGAAGCAGCACTCCCCGAAGCGCCACGGTGCCGCCAAGGGTGGCACGAAGGTCAACTTCGGCGAGTACGGCATCCAGGCACTTGAGCACAGCTACGTGACGAACCGGCAGATCGAGTCCGCTCGTATCGCCATGACCCGTCACATCAAGCGTGGCGGCAAGGTGTGGACGACCATCTACCCGGACCGCCCGCTGACCAAGAAGCCGGCGGAAACCCGCATGGGTTCCGGTAAGGGTTCGCCCGAGTGGTGGATCGCCAACGTGAAGCCGGGCCGCGTGATGTTCGAGATCAGCTTCCCGAACGAGGAGACCGCCCGCGAGGCGCTCCGTCGCGCGATCCACAAGCTGCCCATGAAGTGCCGCATCGTTTCCCGTGAAGGTGGTGAGTTCTGATGGCGAGCGGAGCCGCTCAGGCATCCGAGCTTCGTGAGCTCACCGCGGAAGAGCTCGTGCTGCGTCTGAAGGAGTACAAGGAGGAGCTGTTCAACCTCCGCTTCCAGATGGCGACCGGGCAGCTGGACAACAACCGTCGGCTGCGCACCGTCCGCACGGACATCGCGCGGATCTACACGGTCATGCGCGAGCGTGAGCTCGGCCTGTCCGTGGCCCCCGACGCCGAGAGTGAAGGTGCCGCATGAGCGAGCCCACCACCGAGACCGTCGTGCGCAACTACCGCAAGGTGCGTGAGGGCTACGTCGTCTCGGACAAGATGGACAAGACGATCGTGGTCGAGCTCGAGGACCGCAAGAAGCACCCGCGCTACTCGAAGGTTCTCCGCAGCACCACCAAGGTGAAGGTGCACGACGAGAACAACGAGGCGGGCGTGGGCGACCGGGTCACCCTGATGGAGACCCGGCCGCTGTCGGCGACGAAGCGCTGGCGCCTGGTGCAGGTCGTGGAGAAGGCCAAGTAAGCAGGGCTCTTCGGAGTCCTTGGTTCCGCAAGGCTCGCGCGAGCGAGAACCAGCGCGACATACAGGAGTTGACGTGATCCAGCAGGAGTCGCGGCTTCGGGTTGCCGACAACACCGGTGCGAAGGAGATCCTTTGCATCCGTGTTCTCGGTGGTTCCGGGCGGCGCTACGCGGGTATCGGCGACATCATCGTCGCCACCGTGAAGGACGCCATCCCGGCTGCCGGGGTGAAGAAGGGCGACGTGGTCAAGGCCGTCATCGTCCGCACGGTGAAGGAGCGTCGTCGTCCGGACGGTTCCTACATCCGCTTCGACGAGAACGCCGCTGTGCTCATCAAGAACGACAACGAGCCCCGGGGCACCCGCATCTTCGGCCCGGTGGGCCGCGAGCTGCGCGACCGAAAGTTCATGAAGATCATTTCGCTCGCGCCGGAGGTGCTGTGATGAAGGTGAAGAAGGGCGACACGGTCGTCGTCATCGCCGGCAAGGACAAGGGCGCCAAGGGCAAGGTCATCCAGGCCTACCCCGAGCGCGACCGCGTGCTGGTCGAGGGCGTGAACCGGATCAAGAAGCACACCCGGATCACCCAGACGCAGCGTGGTGCGCAGTCCGGTGGGATCGTGACCCAGGAGGCGCCCATCCACGTCTCGAACGTGATGGTCGTGGACTCGGACGGCAAGCCGGCCCGTGTGGGCTACCGCATCGGCGAGGACGGCAAGAAGGTCCGGGTTTCGCGCCGGAACGGCAAGGACATCTGACATGACCACCGCAGAGAAGATCGTGCCGCGTCTCAAGACCCGGTACCGCGACGAGATCAAGGGCGAGCTCCAGAAGGAGTTCTCCATCCCCAACGTGCACCAGATTCCCGGCGTCGTGAAGGTCGTCGTGAACATGGGTGTGGGTGACGCCGCTCGCGACAGCAAGCTGATCGAGGGCGCGGTCCGCGACCTCTCCCTGATCACCGGTCAGAAGCCGGAGGTCCGCCGGGCCCGCAAGTCCATCGCGCAGTTCAAGCTGCGTGAGGGCCAGCCGATCGGTGCGCGCGTGACGCTGCGCGGCGACCGGATGTGGGAGTTCCTGGACCGGCTGCTCACCATCGCGCTGCCCCGTATCCGCGACTTCCGCGGCCTCTCGGGCAAGCAGTTCGACGGCAACGGCAACTACACGTTCGGTCTCAACGAGCAGTCGATGTTCCATGAGATCAACCCCGACGACATCGACCGTCCGCGCGGTATGGACGTCACCGTCGTCACCACCGCCACCACCGACGACGAGGGCCGGGCGCTGCTGCGCAAGCTCGGCTTCCCGTTCAAGGAGAACTGAGCCGATGGCCAAGAAAGCGCTGATCAGCAAGGCCGCGCGGAAGCCGAAGTTCGCGGTGCGCGCCTACACCCGGTGCAACCGTTGCGGCCGGCCGCACTCGGTGTACCGCAAGTTCGGGCTGTGCCGGATTTGCCTCCGGGAGATGGCGCACGCGGGCGAGCTGCCCGGTGTCCACAAGTCCAGCTGGTAAGGCTCGAAACTCTATTTCCCAGTTCGCCACAGGCCCCGCCCGCGTCAGGGCGGGGAACCAGGCGAGAAAGGTTGACAGGTCACCATGACGATGACCGACCCCATCGCAGACTTCTTGACCCGTCTGCGCAACGCGAACTCGGCGTACCACGACGAGGTCGTGCTTCCCCACTCGAAGATCAAGGCGAACATCGCCGAGATCCTCAAGCGCGAGGGTTACATCGCGGGCTACCGCGACGAGCCTGGTGAGAAGCACAAGAACCTCATCGTCGAGCTGAAGTACGGCCCCAACCGTGAGCGCAGCATCGCCGGCCTCCGGCGCGTGTCCAAGCCGGGTCTGCGGGTGTACGCAAAATCGACCGAACTGCCGTCCGTGCTCGGTGGCCTCGGCGTCGCGATCATCTCGACGTCCGGTGGGCTCCAGACCGACCGTCAGGCCAAGCGCAACAACGTGGGCGGCGAAGTTCTCGCCTACGTCTGGTAAGGGAGGGGGCACAGACATGTCACGCATCGGAAAGCTGCCGGTCGCCGTCCCCTCCGGGGTCGAGGTGACCATCAACGGTCAGCACATTCAGGTCAAGGGGCCCAAGGGCACCCTGGAGCACACCGTTGCCGAGCCCATCACCGTCGAGCGCGGTGAAGACGGTGCTCTGCAGGTGAAGCGTCCGGACGACGAGCGCGAGAGCCGTGCCCTGCACGGTCTGACCCGCACGCTGGTGAACAACCTCGTGGTGGGCGTGACCCAGGGGTACGAGAAGAAGCTCGAGATCCACGGCGTCGGTTACCGCGTGCAGGCCAAGGGCTCGGACCTCGAGTTCGCCCTCGGCTACAGCCACCCGGTGAAGATCGAGGCCCCGGAAGGCATCACCTTCAAGGTGGAGACGCCCACCCGGTTCTCGGTGTCCGGCATCGACAAGCAGAAGGTCGGCCAGATCGCTGCGGTCATCCGCAAGCTGCGCCGCCCCGACCCGTACAAGGGCAAGGGCCTGCGCTACGAGGGTGAGAAGATCCGCCGCAAGGTCGGAAAGACGGGTAAGTGATCATGAGCGACACGACTACGACGAAGCGCAAGCCGGTCGGCAAGGACATCTCGACCCGCCGCCGCGTCGCGAAGGCCCGTCGGCACTTCCGCCTCCGCAAGAAGGTCAGTGGCACGCCGGTGCGTCCGCGGCTGGTCGTCAAGCGCTCCTCGCGGCACATCGCCGTGCAGGTGATCGACGACCTCGCCGGCCACACCCTGGTGTCGGCGTCCACCCTCGAGGCGGACGTCCGCTCGGTCGAGGGCGACAAGAAGGCCAAGGCCGCCAAGGTCGGCCAGCTGGTCGCGGCTCGCGCCAAGGACGCCGGGATCTCGGCCGTCGTGTTCGACCGTGGTGGCAACGCCTACCACGGCCGCATCGCGGCTCTCGCCGACGCCGCCCGTGAGGCGGGGTTGGAGTTCTGATGCAGATGCTCGTCAATGGAAGGAAAGCCTGATGCCGGGACGTACGCGGCAATTCGGCGGCGGCCAGGGTGGACCGGGCGGTCAGGGCGGCAACGACCGCGGTGACCGTCGCGACCGCCGGGACCGGCGCGACAGCGGCCGTGGCGGGGCGGCCCAGGACAAGACCCCGCACCTCGAGAAGGTCGTGACGATCAACCGCGTCGCCAAGGTCGTCAAGGGTGGTCGTCGCTTCAGCTTCACCGCTCTCGTCGTCGTCGGCGACGGTGACGGCCAGGTGGGCGTCGGCTACGGCAAAGCCAAGGAAGTTCCCGCGGCCATCGCCAAGGGCGTCGAAGAGGCGAAGAAGAACTTCTTCCGCGTGCCTCGCGTCGCCGGCACCATCCCGCACCCGGTGCAGGGTGAGGAAGCCGCCGGTGTCGTGCTGCTCCGTCCGGCGTCCGCCGGTACCGGCGTCATCGCCGGTGGCCCGGTGCGCGCGGTGCTGGAGTGCGCGGGCGTCCACGACGTGCTGTCGAAGTCGCTCGGCTCCGACAACGCGATCAACATCGTGCACGCGACCGTGGCGGCCCTCAAGGGCCTGCAGCGTCCGGAGGAGGTCGCGGCTCGTCGCGGCCTGCCGCTCGAGGACGTCGCCCCGGCTCGGATGCTGCGCCAGCGCGCGGGCCAGGGGGTCTGACGTGGCTCAGCTGAAGGTGACCCAGGTCAAGAGCAAGATCGGCACGAAGCACGCTCACCGCGAGTCGCTGCGCACCCTCGGGCTGCGCAAGATCCGCCAGAGCGTCGTGCGTGAGGACACCCCCCAGGTGCGCGGCCTGATCCACACCGTCCGCCACCTGGTGGAGGTCGAGGAGGTCCAGGCATGACCGCCATCAAGATCCACCACCTGCGTCCGGCCCCGGGCGCCAAGCGCGACAAGATCCGCGTGGGCCGTGGTGAGGGTTCGAAGGGCAAGACGGCCGGCCGCGGTACGAAGGGCACCAAGGCCCGCAAGAACGTGCCCGCCGCCTTCGAGGGTGGGCAGATGCCCATCCACATGCGGCTGCCGAAGCTGCGTGGCTTCAAGAACCGCTTCCGCACCGAGTACCAGCCGGTGAACGTGGGCGACATCGCCCGCGTCTTCCCGGACGGTGGCACGGTCGGCGTCGAGGAGCTCGTCAAGGCGGGCCTCGTCCGCAAGGGCAGCCTCGTCAAGGTTCTCGGCAACGGCGACGTCGCGGGCACCAAGCTCGACATCACCGCCGACGGCTTCTCCGGCTCTGCCAAGGAAAAGCTCGAAGCGGCGGGCGGCTCCGCCACCGTCAACTGAAGTTCCTGATTCGACTCGGGCCCACTCAGCGTTTGCTGGGTGGGCCCGAGTTGTTTTGTGTGTGGTGGGGTTTCCGGCGGTTCCGGCGTTGAGGGCTTTCGGTTTGCCGGCTTTCTGTTTTCGGCGTTGAGGGCGCTCGGCTTTTCGGTTTCCTTGTGGCGTGGGGCTTTCGGCGTTGAGGGCTTTCGGTTTGCAGGCTTTCGGGTTTCGGCGTTGAGGGCGGTCGGCTTTTCGGTTTCCTTGTGGCGTGGGGCTTTCGGCTTTCGGCTTTCCGGTTTTCGCTGCGGCGTCGGGGATCGCCGTTTGTGCGTGTGCCGCTACGGGGCTGGGTCGGTCGCGTGGCTGTGCTGGTGTCGTTGCTGCGTCGGCGTCGGCGTCCTTGTTGTTGGAGTTGTGGCTGTCCCGTAGCGCCACCGTTGCTAGCGCCACTGGCGCTGCGGCTCGGGCCGTCGTGGTGCGCCTTCTATCGCTGATGCTGGGAGCCGTCGCTGTTTCCGCCACGGGCGCTGCGGTTGTGGGGCCATCGCTGCTCGTATCGGTCGCTGTCGCCCGGGCCACCGCCGCTTGCGCCTCTGCGGTCGCGGCCTTGGCGGCTCTGGCGCTCATGCCCTGAGCGTCCTTCTCCTGGCTCCAGCTCAATCACCCGGTTTCCCCGCTCGCCGCGACCTCTCCGGGGCGGCGCACTCCGCGGACAAGCGCCCGGCTCCATCCGCCAGAGACCGCGACGGCAGCTCTCTCCATCTGCGGTAACGGTTCCACCGAGCCACCGAGCCACCGAGCCATCGAGCCATCGAGCCATCGAGCCATCGAGCCACCGAGCCACCGAGCCACCGAGCCACCGAGGACCGAGCGACCGAGGACCGAGCGACCGAGGACCGAGCGACCGAGCCATCGAGCGACCGAGCCATCGAGCCACCGAGGACCGAGCGACCGAGCCACCGAGCCACCGAGCCACCGAGGACCGAGCGACCGAGGACCGAGCGACCGAGCCATCGAGCGACCGAGCCATCGAGCGACCGAGCCATCGAGCGACCGAGGACCGAGCCACCGACATCGGCCGGAACCGCACACATCCGCCGTCCCACCGACGCCGCTCACAGAGCTATCCACAACTTGCCTCACCTGTGGACAACTCCTGTGCACAGCCAATTTCGTCACCCTCCGTCGGTAGAATGGGACTGGGCGCGCCCCCCTGAGGAGGGCGGGGGCATGTCGGCGGCCGGTGGGGTGGTGAGCAGGTGCGCCGGTAGCGCGTGTGCAGGCTCGAGATTTGCGCAGTAGCGAGTCCTCCGCGCTGAGCAAGCAGGGGGCCGGCCGGAGAAGGCACGGCCGGTCGCGTCCCCGGGGCAGGCCCGAATCGAAGGTCGCGCGTCCGGCGTCCGGCGGGCTGATTGCCCTGCGGCGGGTGGCACGTTCGTGGGCAATCGGCCCGCGAGTGCTGAAGCGGCCACGAGGCGTGCGCGAGCCACAGTGAGCACCCGCTAGTACGTCCTCACTGCAGCGAGGCCACGGGCGCCCGGTCGGCAACGCCGGCGGAAGTGGCGCACAACACCCCCCGACTTGTGGCGTGCCCACCACCCCCCGAAGCGCGGACCGGACAAGATCCACCTGGCCCCGGCGGACCCCGGACCCCACTCGCCGCCGGCACCCTCCACCCGGGACTCGCTCACCGGAACCCTTGCCCCCCAACGAAGCCCCGCCGACTCCCTCACCAACACGAGGCGAAGCCCGGCTGGAGCAACCTCCGCCCGGGCCGTGCGTCACCTACCGGGACACCTACCGACGACCGCGGCCGAACAGGTGATCAACAACCAGGCGATCGGCCCAACCTGCGCCGGAGGCGCGGGCCGGGGGAGTGCGGCCGGACCGGAAAACGCACACGCGCTGCGGACGCGCGGTGCGAAGCTGTTAGAGTCGGCGACACGCTTCGGGACCACTGTGCCCTGAGGCGTTCCTGGCTTGCCGCCAGTGAGCTGTGTTCCCGCCGGCCCCCGTGCCGGCCAAGCCGATCGTCGGTAGGACAGCCGACGACGCCGAGGAGGTCCCCCGCGTGCTCAGCGCATTCCGCTCGGCTCTCGCGACGCCGGATCTACGCAAGAAGATCCTGTTCACGCTAGCCATCGTCGCGGTTTACCGGATCGGTGCCGCCATCCCGGCTCCGGGGATCTCGTTCTCCGCGGTGCAGGCCTGTAGTTCCCAGGCCGACCAGCAGGGCGTCTACCAGCTGCTGAACCTGTTCAGCGGTGGCGCGTTGCTGCAGCTGTCGCTGTTCTCGACCGGCATCATGCCGTACATCACGGCGAGCATCATCATCCAGCTGCTCACCGTGGTGATCCCGCGGTTCGAGGAGCTGAAGAAGGAAGGCCAGTCCGGCCAGAACAAGCTCACGCAGTACACGCGGTACCTCACGATCGCGCTCGCGATCCTGCAGGCGACCGGCGTCGTGGCGCTCGCCGACCGCGGCACGCTGTTCCAGGGCTGCCAGCAGCAGATCATCCCGGACAACAGCATCTACTCGCTCGCGCTCATCGTCTGCACGATGACCGCCGGCACGGCCGTGATGATGTGGCTGGGCGAGCTCATCACCGAGCGCGGGGTCGGCAACGGCATGTCCGTGCTGATCTTCCTGAACATCGCGGCGCGCATCCCCACCGAGGGCGCGAACATCATGAGCAACGGTGGCGGCGTCGCCCTGGCCATGATCTGCATCTTCGGCCTGGTGATCATCGCGAGCGTCATCTTCGTCGAGCAGGGGCAGCGCCGGATCCCGGTGCAGTACGCCAAGCGCATGATCGGCCGCCGGATGTACGGCGGCACGTCGACGTACCTGCCGATCAAGGTGAACCAGGCCGGTGTCATCCCGGTCATCTTCGCGTCGTCGCTGCTGTACCTGCCGCAGCTGCTCAGCCAGCTCATCGGCGACCCGAACAGCAACTCCGGCTGGCAGTCGTTCATCCAGAACTACATCGTCAACCAGGGCAACTACGTCCACATCCTGCTGTACTTCGCCCTGATCATCTTCTTCACGTACTTCTACATCACGATCACGTTCAACGTGGACGAGCGTGCGGACGAGATGAAGAAGTTCGGTGGGTTCATCCCGGGCATCCGCCCCGGCCGCCCCACCGCCGAATACCTGAGCTACGTGCTCGGCCGCATCACGCTGCCGGGCTCGCTGTACCTGGGCATCATCGCGATCCTCCCGAACTTCTTCCTGTCCCTCACCGGTAGCGGGAACAACCAGAACTTCCCGTTCGGTGGCACGGCTGTGCTGATCATGGTCGGTGTCGGCCTCGACACCGTGAAGCAGATCGAAAGCCAGCTGATGCAGCGCAACTACGAAGGGTTCTTGAAGTGACGCGCCTGGTTCTCGTCGGCCCGCCCGGTGCGGGCAAAGGTACGCAGGCAGTGGCCCTGTCCGAGCAGCTGCGGGTTCCGCACATCTCGACGGGTGATCTGTTCCGCGCCCACGTCGGTCAGGAGACGCCGCTCGGCCAGGAGGCCAAGCGCTACCTCGACTCGGGTGAGCTCGTGCCCGACTCCGTGACGAACGAAATGGTCCGCGAGCGGCTCGCCGAGCCCGACGCGAAGGCTGGTTTCCTCCTCGACGGCTTCCCCCGCAACGCCAAGCAGGCCGAGGTCCTCGGCGAGATGCTGAGCGAGGCCGACTGCGAGCTCGAAGCGGTCATCCAGCTGCAGGTGCCCGAGGACGTCGTCGTGACGCGCCTGATGGCCCGCGGCCGCGCCGACGACACCGAAGAGGTCATCCGCCGCCGTCAGCAGATCTACTGGTCCGAGACGGCCCCGCTGCTGGAGTACTACGCGGACATCCTGGTGGCCGTCGACGGCGTCGGCGACGTCGACGAGGTGTCCGGCCGCGTGCTGAAAGCGCTGCGCGACCGCACGTGAATCTCGGAGGGTTGCGTGTTCTGCAAGTGCTCCGCCGTGGGCGCATGATCGAGGTCAAGACGCCGGGCGAGCTGCAGGCGATGCGCGCGGCCGGTTTGGTCGTCGCGAGGACGCTCGCCGCCGTGCGCGAGCGTGCGCAGGTCGGCGTGAGCACCGCCGAGCTCGACGAGCTGGCCGAGCAGACGATCCGCGACGCGGGGGCCGTGCCGTCCTTCAAGGGCTACCACGGTTTCCCCGCGTCGATCTGCGCCTCGGTCAACGAGCAGATCGTGCACGGCATCCCGTCGGGCAAGCAGGTGCTGGCCGACGGTGACCTGATCTCCGTCGACTGCGGCGCCATCCTCGACGGCTGGCACGGCGACTCCGCCGTCACGCTCGCGATCGGGAACGTCAGCGACGCCGACCTCGCCCTGTCCGCGGCCACCGAGAAGGCCATGTGGGCCGGCATCGAGGCCGTGCGCGCGGACGGCCGGCTCACCGACATCTCGTTCGCCGTGCAGACCGCGGCCGAGAAGGCGGGCCGCGACAACGGCGTCGAGTACGGGATGATCCTGGAGTACGGCGGCCACGGCATCGGCCGCCAGATGCACATGGACCCGTTCCTGCCGAACGTCGGCAAGCCCGGCAAGGGCCCGCGGCTCAAGGTCGGCATGGCGCTCGCCATCGAACCCATGCTGACCAGCGGCGGCGGCGAGACCGTGGAGCTCGAGGACGGCTGGACCGTCGTCACGGCGGACGGCTCGCGGGCCTCGCACTGGGAGCACACGGTCGCCATCACCGATGACGGTCCGTGGGTGCTCACCGCGCCCGAGCTGGACTGACTCCGGGCACAAAAGTTCACCTGACCAGGCGATTCTCGCAGGTCCAGCCGTTTTCAGGCATACTGGTAGCCAGGCGCCCTCGCCGCCGGCTTGTAGCACAGTTACCCCCCGTTTGGGGGTCGCGACACGAGTTGCGTACACTGTCAAGTCGGCGTACTCATCGCGCCGGTTCCAGCGCGCTCGTGAACTGTCACGAACTTGGAGTCGGGGTGGAGTGTGCCGGAGCACCACTCCAGTCAGCAAGACTCGAGCTCAAACCGATCACGCTGTGTGCATGGAGCGTGCATTCAGGGATTGCGGAGGACATGGCTAAGAAAGACGGGGCCATCGAGGTCGAAGGCCGCGTGGTCGAGCCGCTCCCCAACGCGATGTTCCGCGTCGAGTTGGAGAACGGCCACAAGGTTCTTGCCCACATCAGCGGCAAGATGCGGCAGCACTACATCCGCATCCTGCCCGAGGACAGGGTGGTCGTGGAGCTGTCGCCCTACGACTTGTCTCGTGGTCGCATCGTCTACCGCTACAAGTGATCACGTAGAGCTGAGAAGAAGCAGAAAGCAGGAGACGTGAAGGTCCAGCCGAGCGTCAAGAAGATCTGCGACAAGTGCAAGGTGATCCGCCGCCACGGCCGGATCATGGTGATCTGCGAGAACCTGCGCCACAAGCAGCGCCAGGGCTGAGCACCGCACCGCAGAGCGGATTGACGGTTACCCACCCTCCCCGCACCTGCCGGACCGCGTGAGCGGACCGGTACACCCCCGGACTTCAGGCCGGGGCCGGGACACCCGGAGCGCAAGCCCCGGGCACGACAGGCGAGTCGGTTCCGGAACCGGACGGGGAGCAGACCTGAAGACGAACACGAAGAAGGAGCACCAGTGGCACGACTCGCTGGCGTCGACCTCCCCCGCGAGAAGCGGTTGGAGATCGCGCTGACCTACATCTACGGCATCGGCCGTACGCGCTCGAAGCAGATGATCGCTGCTGCCGAGCTCAACGCGGACACCCGCGTGAAGGACCTCAGCGATGAGGACCTCATCAAGCTTCGTGACTACATCGACGAGAACTTCAAGGTCGAGGGTGACCTGCGTCGCGAGGTGAACGCCGACATCCGTCGCAAGATCGAGATCGGCACCTACCAGGGCCTGCGCTGGCGTCGCGGTCTGCCCGTCCGCGGTCAGCGGACCAAGACCAACGCCCGCACCCGCAAGGGTCCGAAGAAGACGGTCGCCGGCAAGAAGAAGGCTGGCAAGAAGTGAGCGTCAAGGGCAAGAAGGTCGTGCAGATGGGCGGCGGGAACCGTCGCGGTACGGCTTGTGTCTCGCCCAAGGCGCTCTACGCCCGCCCGATGGCGCTGCGGAACCTGTACACCGACGCCGGGTCGATCATCCGTCGCGGTCAGCAGGAAGCGGCTGCCGCTCACCAAGAGAACGCGCGCTAACAGGAGAACCCCCAGAACATGCCACCGAAGTCTCGTACTGCGGCCGGGGCCAAGAAGGTCCGCCGCAAGGAAAAGAAGAACGTTGCGCACGGTCACGCGCACATCAAGAGCACCTTCAACAACACCATCGTCTCGATCACGGACCCGACCGGTGCCGTGATCGCGTGGGCGTCGAGTGGGCACGTGGGCTTCAAGGGCTCGCGCAAGTCCACCCCGTTCGCCGCGCAGATGGCTGCCGAGAACGCCGCCCGCAAGGCTGCCGAGCACGGCATGAAGAAGGTCGACGTCTTCGTGAAGGGCCCGGGTTCGGGCCGCGAGACGGCGATCCGCTCGCTGCAGGCGGCCGGCCTCGAGGTCGGCACCATCCAGGACGTGACCCCGCAGCCTCACAACGGCTGCCGCCCGCCCAAGCGGCGCCGGGTCTGAGGAACGGGGAGGAGTAAGAAGAAATGGCTCGTTACACCGGCCCCGCGACGCGTATTTCGCGTCGCCTCAAGGTTGACCTCATCGGCGGCGACCAGGCTTTCGAGCGTCGCCCCTACCCGCCGGGCCAGCACGGCCGCGGGCGCATCAAGGAGTCCGAGTACCTCCTGCAGTCGCAGGAGAAGCAGAAGGCTCGCTACACCTACGGCGTCCTCGAGCGCCAGTTCGTCCGGTACTACAAGGAAGCCGTCCGGCGTCCGGGCAAGACCGGTGAGAACCTGCTGCAGATCCTCGAGTCCCGGCTGGACAACGTGATCTACCGCGCCGGCATCGCCCGCACGCGCCGCCAGGCGCGCCAGCTGGTGAGCCACGGCCACTTCCTGGTCAACGGCGAGAAGGTCAACGTCCCGTCGTTCCAGGTGTCCAAGTGGGACATCATCGACGTGCGGCCGAAGTCGCTGGGCATGCTGCCCTTCGTCGCGGCCAAGGAGGCCTTCGGCGAGCGCCCGATCCCGGCGTGGCTGCAGGTTGTTTCGTCGAACCTCCGCGTGCTGGTCCACCAGCTGCCGGAGCGTGCGCAGATCGACGTTCCGGTTCAGGAACAGCTGATCGTCGAGCTCTACTCCAAGTAACCCACCCCGGTGGGTTACGGGCGGCGGCGCCCCGAGTGCGCCGCCGCCGCGCCATCCCTTCGACGTCATATGGCGGGCGTCGTCTGGAAAGGAACAAGGAACAATGCTGATTTCCCAGCGGCCGGCTCTCGGCGAAGAGACGGTCAACGAGACCCGCTCCCGGTTCACCATCGAACCGCTGGAGCCCGGCTTCGGCTACACGCTCGGCAACTCGCTGCGGCGCACGCTGCTGTCGTCCATCCCGGGCGCGGCCGTGACGAGCATCCGCATCGACGGCGTGCTGCACGAGTTCACCACCGTTCCCGGGGTGAAGGAAGACGTCACCGACATCATCCTGAACCTCAAGGAGCTCGTGGTGTCCTCGGAGGAGGACGAGCCGGTCACCATGTACCTGCGCAAGCAGGGCCCCGGTGAGGTCACGGCTGCCGACATCGTGCCCCCGGCCGGCGTCACCGTGCACAACCCGGACCTTCACATCGCGTCGCTGAACGGCAAGGGCAAGCTCGAGATCGAGCTCGTCGTCGAGCGCGGCCGCGGTTACGTCCCGGCGCTGCAGAACAAGCAGGCGGGTGCCGAGATCGGCCGGATCCCGGTCGACTCGATCTACTCGCCCGTGCTGAAGGTGACGTACAAGGTCGAGGCCACTCGTGTCGAGCAGCGGACCGACTTCGACAAGCTGATCCTGGACGTCGAGACCAAGCCGTCGATCACGCCGCGCGACGCGGTCGCGTCGGCGGGCAAGACGCTGGTGGAGCTGTTCGGTCTCGCTCGCGAGCTGAACGTCGACGCCGAGGGCATCGAGATCGGCCCGTCGCCGCAGGAGGCGGACACCATCGCCGCCTACGCGATGCCGATCGAGGACCTGGACCTCACCGTCCGGTCGTACAACTGCCTCAAGCGCGAGGGCATCCACACGGTGGGCGAGCTCGTCTCGCGCAGCGAGGCGGACCTGCTCGACATCCGCAACTTCGGTGCGAAGTCGATCGACGAGGTCAAGATGAAGCTCGTCGGTCTCGGCCTGGCGCTCAAGGACAGCCCGCCCGGGTTCGACCCGACCGCGGCTGCGACCAGCTACGACGGTGAAGGCTGGTCGGGGAGTGTCGCCGGCATCGGCGGCGGGATTTCGGACGACGGCCACGACGATGGCCAGGACTACGCAGAGACGGAACAGCTGTAAGGCCGCGTAGGCCACAAGCTGTGCAGCTGAACGAGGAGAACCGATGCCCACCCCCACGAAGGGACCCCGTCTCGGCGGGTCGTCCGCGCACGAGCGGCTGATCCTGGCCAACCTGGCCACGCAGCTGTTCGAGCACGGCAAGATCACGACGACCGAGGCGAAGGCCCGGCGGGTGCGCCCGCTGGCCGAGAAGCTGATCACCAAGGCGAAGCGGGGCGACCTGCACAACCGCCGCCAGGTGCAGAAGGTCGTCCGTGACAAGGACGTGCTGCACAAGCTGTTCGCCGAGATCGGCCCGCACTTCGCGGAGCGGGCCGGCGGTTACACCCGCATCACCAAGACGATGCCGCGCAAGGGCGACAACGCCGCCATGGCGGTCATCGAACTGGTCGCGGAGCAGACCGTGACGTCGGAGGCCGAGCGGGCTCGCGGCACGAAGTTCGCCAAGGACGAGAAGCCGGCCGAGGCTGCTGTGGTCGAGGAGACCACGGAAGAGGCCGTCACCGAGGCTCCGGCCGAGGAGACCGCCGAGGCCGCCACCGAGGAGGCCGCTTCGGACGAAGCTGCTTCCGACGAGGCTGCCGCCGACGACGCGGACGCCAAGAAGGACTGAGTCCTGACGGCACAGTCGACACCGGACGAGCCCGCCACTCCCCCCGGGGAGGGCGGGCTCGTCCGTCTGCGCTTGGACGTCTCCTACGACGGCACCGACTTCTCCGGCTGGGCGCGCCAGCCCGGCCGCCGCACCGTGCAGGCGGAGCTGGAGCAGGCCCTGCAGCGCCAGCCGCCGGGCGCGTCGATCGCGAAGTCCGTGGTCGTCGCGGGCCGCACGGACGCCGGGGTGCACGCGACCGGTCAGGTCGTGCACGTCGACGTCGTCCCGCTCGCGCCGGGCGCCCCCGGCCGCGTGCCGGTCGACGAGCACGGCATCCCGGACCTCACGCGCATGACGGGCCGCTGGAACAAGCTGCTGCCCGCCGACGTCCGCGTCCTCGGCGCCCGCATCGCCCCGGCCGGCTTCGACGCCCGCTTCTCGGCGATCCGGCGCCACTACCGCTACCGGGTCTCCGACGCGCCCTGGGGCGTGGATCCCTTGCGCCGCAACGACACCCTCGCCTGGGGCCGGCCACTGTCGACGGACGCGATGAACGAGGCCGCCCACGCTTTGCTGGGCCTGCAGGACTTCGCGGCCTACTGCAAACAGCGCGAGGGCGGCACCACGATCCGCGAGCTGCAGGAGCTGGAGTGGTCGCGCGTCGACGAGCACCTGCTCGAAGTCCGCGTCACCGCCGACGCCTTCTGCCACTCCATGGTCCGCAGCTTGGTCGGCGTCCTCCTCCTCGTCGGCGACGGCCGCCGCGCCCGCTCGTGGCCCGCCGACGTCCTCGCGAGCGGCACGCGCGACAGCGCCGTCGCCCCGGCCCACGGCCTCACGCTGACGGCCGTGGACTACCCGCCGGACGCGGAACTGGCGGCCCGGGCCGAGCAGACGCGCAACGTCCGCTCGCCCACGGACCGGTAGGTTCTCCGTCCGTGGCAGAGCACCAGGACGAAACCAGGGTGGCCTACGACGGGATCGTCGAGCTGTACGCGTCGCTGTTCGCCGACCCGCGGCTGGCGGAGCTGCCGTTCACGCGGACCATGGTGAGCACTTTCGCCGAGCTGGTCGGTGCGACGGGGAACCCGCGAGTGGCCGACGTCGGGTGCGGGCCCGGGCACATCACGGCCTTTCTGGGCGAGGCGGGGCTGGCTGTCCGCGGTCTCGACCTCTCCCCGGGCATGGTCGAGCACGCGCGGCTGTCGTTCCCGGCGCTGCGGTTCGACGAGGCGCGGATGGAGGCCTTGCCGTTCGAGGACGGTGCGCTCGGTGGCGTCCTGGCCCACTACTCGCTGATCCACACGCCGCCGGAGGAACTGCCGGCGCTGCTCGCCGAGCAGGCGCGCGTCCTGGCCCCGGGCGGTCTGTCGCTGGTCTCGTTCTTCGCGACCGACGCGCCGGCGCCGATCCGTTTCGATCACAAGGTGGCGCCCGCCTACAGCTGGCCGGTGGAGCTGCTCGCCGGGGCCGGGCTCGCCCCGTTCGCCCGCCTCGTCCACGACCCCGAGTCGGAGCGCGGTTTCCTCGACGCCCACCTGCTGGCCCGCCGAACGCGGTGAAGGCCTCCCCGGACTGAGCCCGGAGAGGCCTTCCACGCCAACGAGAACCTCAGTCGCCCCGGCGGACGGGGCCGAGGATCTGCTGTTCCTTCTGCGTCGTGACCAGGCGCAGGGGGCGCCAGAGGTTGCGGCCCAGCGCCACGACCTGGTCGTCCTTCAGCGTGGTCAGCTGGCGCATCATCTGCGGCGGCAGGCGCCAGATGCGGGCCGCCAGCTCGGCCTGGCCCGCGGGCAGGCGCTGCATCAGCACGAGGTCCGCGGCGTTGGCCGTCGCGCCGGCCTGCGGGTGCAGGTAGGGCAGGACGTACACGGTGGTCTGCCACGGCGAGCGCGGCGGGAAGAGGTCCTGCGGCGTCGGGCCGCCGTCGGTGACCACGAGCAGCGGGGCGTCTTCCGACGGGCGCGGCAGCTCGACCGGCGACAGGCGCCGGATCTGCACCAGCGGCGACGGGCGTCCATCGCGAGTCCCGGCGGACTGGGAGAGCACCTGCCAGGCCGCGGGGCGCCCGGTGGCCACGACCACCCACGCGCCCACGGCCATCGCGCGCAGCGCCACCTGACGGGCGAGGTACAGACCGCCGACGAGCACGATGCGCGTCGGCGTGGAGCGCAGGGCCGAGATGGTGAGCGGTTCGCCCTTGAGGCCCGAGCCGAGGACGATGCCGCCCCTGTCGCCGGACGGGCTGATCGCGTCGAGCATCGCGGGGTCGACGGTGAACTCCGGGGCGACGCCGGCGTTCTGCCCGGCGTCGCGCAGGCGGGTGCTCATGCCGTACCTCCGATGGGCAGGGTCGCGGCGAAGGCGGCGATCTGCAGGCCCCGCATCGGGGTCAGGTCGACGTCCAGCCGTTCCGAAACGGACTTCAGCCGCTGATCGGCGGCTTCGAGCTCACGCGGGTTGCGGGCGCTCACGCGCACCACGCCACGCAGCCCGATGCGGCCCTCGTCCGACGCCGGCGAGATCGACATGGCGACCGTCGCCGACAGCGCGCGGACGCTCGTGAGCGCCTCGAGGCTGCCGCTGATCTTGCCCTTCGGCCAGCCGGTGATCGCGTAGCTGGAGTGCCCGATGCCGGCCGCGGTGACGCCGGTCCAGCTCTCCTGCAGATTCACCTTCGTCGACGAACCCGCGACGGCCGTGAGCTCCGCGGCGGAGATGCTGGCGCGCAGCAGCTCGTCCGGGTCGAGCGGCCGCGTCGGCACACCTTTGGACTCCAGCGCGTTGCGCACACGCGACAGCGCGCCGATCAGCGCGCGGTGGGCACCGACGACACCGCCGCCGCGTTCCCGGATCGCGTCCGGGCAGCGCCGCGGGTCGAGCCGGACCGCGATCCACGTGGTGCGGCGCGCGGCCGCGGGCAGCGGGCCGAGCACCTCCATGTACGAGCTGAGCGCCGGCGAATCCGAGGGCAGCGCCGCGGAACCGGGGTAGCTGTGCCAGATCATCTGGATCGAGTCGAGGACCACACCGCGGTCTTCGAGGCACGGCGCGAGCGCCGACAGCGGCAGGCTCGGCGCGCCGCCCGCCTGCGTGATCAGCGCGGGTGCCGGCTCGACGAGCAGCACCGCGGTCCACGTGCCGTCGTTCCAGGCGAGGCCGACCTGCTGGCGTTCGTGGTCGACGCCGTGCGCCACCACGAGGTCCGGCACGGCCAGGCGCAGCAGGTTCACGCGCGCGTCGTCGGGGCCGGTGACCGTGGTGTCCTCGGCCGCCAGCTCCTCGACGGTGCTGGGCGGCGGCGGGGTCGCGACGCGGTCGTGCGACCGGAAGCGGTAGCGCATGGTCAGGCCGAGCCACTGCGTGAACCAGCGCCCGCCGACCCGCAGGAACGCGAAGACGAGGAAGACGAAGACGACACCGGCGGCGATGTACTTGAGTTTTTCGGAGTTGATCGCGAGCAGGATCAGCCCGATCGCGACACCGAGTTCCAGCAGCACGAGGTTCGACACGGGCAGCGGGCCGAGGTTGATGCCCCCGGAGCGCTGCCGCGAAGGCGGGGCCATGCGGGTCGCGGTCGCCGTCGCCGCGGGCGAACCACCCGAGCCGCTACCGTCAGGGCCGGAACCACTGGAGTCACCGGGGCCGCCCGGTCCTCCCGGACCGCCGGGCCCACCGGGACCTCCAGGCCCACCGGGTCCACCCGGACCACCAGGACCGCCGCCACCGGGACCGTTGGGACCGTTGGGTCCCCGGCCGCCGGGACCACCGGGACGGCCACGACCTCCGGGCCCACCCGGGCCGGCAGGACCTCCGGGCCCACCGGGCCCACCGGGACCACCCGGACCGCGCGGCACGCCTCCGGGGCCACCAGGTCCGCCCGGCCCACCGGGTCCACCCGGCACCCCGCCCGGTCCACCCGATCTGCCCGGTCGCGGCGGCGGACCCGGAGGACGTCCTCCGGGTGGCGGCGGCCCCGGCGGGCCAGGCGGACGTGGAGGCGTGGTGACGGACATCCGCGCGTTCTCTTCCCCTCGTGAGTGCTACGTTCCCGGAAAGCCGGTACCGAGGTGTCCGACCCTAGCTTGAGTTGGTAGAAACCCCACACCAGACGGTCCCCGTACGGCTATCCTGCGGAACCGTACCGCGACGGGGAGGACTGTAGGTCGGAAATGCCATCAACACCCACGACTAAGTCACAGGTTCAGGCCTACAAGTTCGTCATGCGCCGGATGCAGTCGGCGCTCGTCCGCCGCGATTCGGTGATGCTGCACGACCCGATGCGCACCCACGCGCGGGCGACCGTCGTCGGGGTGATCCTCGGCGTGCTGGGCGCGGTCGTCTTCGTGCTGTGGGCCCTGCTCAGCCCGGCTCCGTCGGTGCCTGCGTCGGGGAACATCGTGATCGGCGAGCAGTCCGGCACGGTGTACGTGGTCACCGGAAATCCGCAGAAGCTGATCCCGACCTTCAACCTCGCGTCCGCGCGGCTGATCCTGCTGGCGCAGCAACAGCAGTCGTCGCAGGGCGGCGGTCAGGGTGGCGCCCAGCCGGCCGGTGCGCCGGCGGCCGAGGTGAAGACTCCGACCGTCGTTTCGGATGAACAGCTCAAGAACATTCCGCGCGGAAAACTGACCGGCATTCCCGATGGGCCACAACTTCTGCCCGATGCCACCCAGCGCATTTCCCCCAACTGGGCGGTGTGCGACCAGGTGGAACTCGAGCCGTCGCTGCCGGTGCCGGACAGCGTGAACCGCACCGACACCACGGTGATCGCCGGTGTCGCGAACGTCGGCACGGAGCTGAACAACGGCCAGGCGCTGCTGGGCGACGCCGGCAACGGCAAGACCTACCTCATCTACCGCCTCCCGCCCACGCAGGCGCGGCCCGACGCCAACACGGTGCGCTCCCAGGTGAGTCTGGACAACAGCGACCCCGTGAAGGCGGCGCTGCAGCTGCCGTCCAAGGCGCGCAAGGTCTCGCAGGCGTTCCTCAACGCGATCCCCGACGTCCCCCCGCTCGTGCCGCCGCAGGTCGACGGTGCCGGCGACACGCCGACGCAGAACTTCCAAGGTCTCGCGGTCGGCGACGTCTTCTCGACCACTCCTTCGGGTGGGCAGCCGGAGTTCTGGCTGATCACGAAGACGGGCATCGAGAAGGTGTCCTCCGCCGTCGCCGACATCGTGCGCGTGGCGAGGAACGGTGCCAGCTCGAGCAAGGTCGTCGACCTCGGCCTCAGCAGCATCAACGGCGCCAGGCAGCTGCAGAAGGGCGACGACGGCTTCGTCGACGTCAGCAACTACCCGCAGGAGACCCCGACCGTCCTCGACGCGACGCAGGGCTCGCCGGTGGCGTGCCTCGGCTGGTCGTTCGACCCGGGCAAGAACACGGCGCACACGTCGGTGTACGTCAGCAACCGCCTGCCCGCCGAGACGTTCAACCCCGACAACTCGTCGAAGGTCCAGAACGTGAGCACCACGGGCCCGAACGGCTTGCCCATCACCGGGTTCTTCATGCCACCGGGCTTCGGCGCGGTCGTGTCGTCGGCCACGGAGACGAATGCGACGTTCGGCAAGGGCCCGATCCAGCTCATCTCGGACCGCGGTCTCCGCTACGGCGTCCCGGACGTGAACACCGCCAACGCGCTCGGTCTGAACAACCCGTTGCCGGCGCCGGAGTCGATCATCGGACTGCTGCCCACGGGCTCGTCGCTGAACACGCAGGACGTGCAGAAGCAGTTCGACTCCGTGCCCATCGACCCGAACGCGGGCTCGTTCCCGGCGCAGCAGGCCGGGCAGCAGGCCGGCGGCTGAACCGGGAACCACCGCGCGGCCGTGTCCGTCACACTCGAACACAGTCGGGTGAGGAGGATGTCGTGGCGGCGGGGAACAACGCGCTGAACATCGACGGAGCGGTCGTCGACGGCTACGCGGCCAAGGTGGCGCACGCCGCCGGCGAGCTGGACACGGCGGCGGCCGGCATCGGTACGGGCGCGACCACGGCGGAGACGTACGGGGAGCTGGGCGGCCGGCTCGGTCTGGACCGGTCGTACACGCGGGCGTCGACGGCGCTGCGGCAGCAGCTGCAGGCGGGCGCGACCGCACTGCGGTCGGCCGCGCAGGCGCTCGAACAGCTGACCGCGGGTCACGCGCAGCGTGACGCCGACGCGGCCGAGATCCTCAAGCGCGCCGGGAGGCGGTCGTGACGGAACCGTCGCTGACGTTCGTGTCCGAGCTCGCGCGCGAGCTCGGCGTGACCGACCCCGTCGCGGTGTACTACCGCCCGCTCGTCGGCCGCTGGGAGGACCTCGACGAGGAAGCCCAACGCCTGCGCACGGCCGCGAAGACGGCGGGCGGGGTTTCCGCCGAGCTGGCCGAGGAACTGGGCCGGCTCGACGCGTCGTGGTCGGGTGCGGACGCCGATGCTTTTGTCACTTATCTGGGTGAAATCCGGTCCGCGAGCGAAGGCGTCGAGGACGCTCTCGACGAGCTGGCGGGCGCGCTGGACGAGCTCGCCGGCACGCTGCGCAAGATCGTCGGCGACGCCACCCACGTGCTCACCGACGCGGCCGATCTGCTGTCGGAATCGGCGATGCTGCCCGTGGGCGGCGTGAGCCGTTCGCGCGCACAGCTTCGGGAGACCGAGCAGTCGATGCGGTCCTTCTACGACGCGGCGGAAGACGTGCTGCAGGAGTTCGGCCGGCTCTGCGACGGCGTGGACGCGCCGGCGGGTGAGCAGTCGAGCATCACGGTCCGCCGTCACTACCCGGCCGAGCAGTTCCGGCTCCACGGCAGCGATTCCGCGCGGCCCGCCGCAGTCGGCGCGGCCGCCGGACCGGAGCAGGCCGGTTCGCGGCCGGCCGATTCGGCGGCGTCCGAAGCCGAAGCGCAGCCCGGAACTTCGCCCGATCAGGTGGAAAACTCCGCGCCTGACACCGCGGCGGCCGACCCGTCCGGCACGACCGCACCGTCCTCGGCCGACGACTCCGTCTCCCCGTCGGCGGCCGGAGAGGTCAACCAGGGCAAGGAATCCGGCGTCGATCCGCGCTCGCAGCAAGTGGACGCGGGCGTGCTCCCGGTCCAGCCGGAACCCGCGCCCGCACCCGCCCAGCCCGCGCAGGGACAGCCGGGCATGGCCATGCCGATGATGCCCATGATGGGCGGCTTCGGCGGCGGGGCGGGCGGTGGCGGCGGCGGTACGCGCCAGCCCAAGAACCGCACGTCCGCCAAGTCGTCGGACCTCCTCGGCGAACCGGAGCACGTGGTGCCGCCCGTGATCGGCGAGGACCCGCGCCCTCAGAAGCCCGACAAGGCCAAGAAACCCCAGAAGTGACCGAAGGGGCCGCCCGCCGGGAAAACCCGGTGCGCGGCCCCTTCGGGCTTCAGGACGGCAGCGCTCAGCCCGGCCGGCTGTCCGGCCGGTTGCGCCGGATCGTGTGCATCACGAAGAGCGTGATCAGCAGCGCCAGCACCCCACCGCCGGTGCCCGCCAGCGCGACGATCATCGGGGTGGAGCTGCCGCCGTCGGCCGGCGGCAGCTGCGCGGCCTGGACGACCGGCTTCGGCGGCGCCAGCATGCCGACGTCGCCGGGCAGATTCGCGGTGAGCGCGGCGACCGGGTCGATCACGCCGTAACCCACGAAGTCGTCGCGCCCGCCGGGCGCGGCCGGGTGCTGCGCGGTGGCCTCGATGCGCTGGATCACCTGGCGCGCGTTGAGCTTCGGGTACATCGAGCGGACGAGGGCGGCCACGCCGGCCACATACGGCGCGGCGAAGCTCGTGCCCTGGATCTTCGACTGCTGGCCGTTGTTGATCGTGAGGTTCGCCAGGCCCGTCGAGCCCTCGGCCGGGTCGAGCGACACGATGTCGGTGCCGGGCGCGGCGACGCCGACCCACGGGCCGTGCACGCTGAACGACGCGACACCGCCGGACTGGTCGATCGCGCCGACCGACAGCACGTCGTCGGCGAACCACGGCGGCGTGACGATCGACTTCGGCTTGTTCGGGTCGGGCTGGTCGTTCTGCGGGCAGCTGTCGGAGACGTTGCCCGCCGCGGCGACGACGACCACGTCGTTGTCCGCCGCGTGCTTCACGGCGGCTTGGACCTCTCGCTCACCCGTCTGGATGTCGCCGTTGCCGTCGGCCGCGCGGCAGTGGTCCACCGACATGTTGATGACCTTGGCCTGGTGCTTGTCGGCGATGCCGCGGATGATCTCGGCCAGCGTGTGCAGCGTGCCGGCCGTGCCTTCCTTCTGCAGCTGGCGGGTGTCGCCGTTGTTGTCCTGCTGCGGGCCGGTGCCGCCGACCTGACCGCCGCCACCGGTGCTCGGGGGCAGCTGCCCGCCGGTCTGGCCGCCGGGCTGCCCCCCTTGCTGCCCGCCGGGCTGCCCAGTGTTGCTCGAACTGTTCGAGCTCGTGTCCTCGGAGTAGTTCTCGCTCAGCTGCCGGTAGGAGATGATCGTCGCGTCGGGCGCGACCCCGATGAACCCGACCTTCGGATCCTGCGGGTTGCCCGCGATGATGCCGGCGACTTCGGTGCCGTGGCCGTCGCAGTCCTGCAGGCCGCCCGGCTGGCCGTTGGTCGGGTTGGCGACGTACTCGCCGCCGCTCTCGACGCGGCCCTGGAACCACGGGTGCGGCGTGACGCCGGTGTCGACGACGGCGACCTTCTGATTCCCGCCGATGCTGCCGGTCGCCGCTTTCACGATCTGCTGGGCCTTGTCCAGCTGCAGGTACGCCTGACCCCACGGGATGATGTTGATCGGAACGTTGGCGTCGAGGCTGCGCTGAACGCACCCCGTCTTCTGCTTGTAGGTCTTGTCCGGCCCGCCGCTGTCGGTCGGCAGCACGCTCAGGTCGACCTGCGGCGGCGTCGCCCACGTGCCGGCCGCGTCGGTGGGCTGCTGCGCCGACGCGGGCGAGACGGCCGCGAACGGGGCCAGCACCCCGATCCCGGCCGCGAGCAGGACGACACCGGTGCGGCCACCGAGCCCGAGCCGACGCGGGAACGGACGTCGCGCGCGCATCTGCCGGCTCACTTGAGGTTCAGGTGGCGCAACGTCGTGTAGAGGTCCATCACGCCGAGGGCCAGCGGCAGCACCACGGCGATGCAGATCGCCTCGAAGATCTCGACGGTGCGTCGCAGTGGCGGGGAGAAGCGCTGGTTCGGGAAGATCACGCCGACCACGAGCGAACCCGCGGCGACGAGGAGCAGCGCGCCGAAGACGTACAGCACGCGGTTTTCGGCGGTGGCGGAGAACAGCCAGCCGATCAGGATCCCGGCCGCGGACACCATGCCCGTGGTGAGCAGCGCGATGGCCTGCGCGCCGTTGGCGTACGCGCGGGCGCGCAGCAGCAGCACGAGCGTGGCGACCACGCCGAGGATGATGCCGAACACGCCCGGCGCGGTCGCGGCGATCACGGCCGAGACGGCGGTGGTGGCACCGCAGCCGATCAGCAGGCCGGTCATGTAGTCGTGGGCGACGGCGGTGCGCTTCTCGATCGCCTCGTAGTCCGGGAACCCGGTCTCTTCCTTCAGCTCCTCCGCGGTGCTGGGCACGTGCGGCAGCGGGAGCTTCGCGAGCCAGATCGTGGCGCGCGGCAGGATCGAGATGCAAGCGAGCGACACGGCGACCGCGCCGGCGCCGACCCCGGCCGGGGTCACCGTGACCAGCGTCGCGACCAGGAACGCGATCGCGCCGAAGACGCCGGCCGTGGCCGCGGCGATGAACACGCGGATACCGGCGCCGATGACGAGGATGCAGACCGCCGCGACGATGAGCACGAGCACCGCGCCCAGCAGCAGGTTCGCCCGGACGGTGAGGCCGGGGACGATGTAGAAGCCGCTCACGAACGCCAGCGGCAGGCCGCCCGCGGCGGCGATCAGCACGCCGGTGCCCTCGGCCTGGTAGCCCTTCACCAGGGTCGCGCCGACCGCCACGCACGCGATCGCGCCGAGCCCGCCGGCGATGGCCGCGGCGAGCGAGTTGCCGCCGGCGAGCGATCCGCTCATCAGCAGCGCCAGCGCGGACGCGAACAGCGCGAGCCCGCCGGCGACGTGCCCGAAGCGGCGCGCCGTCTCCTTGGTCCAGGGACGGAAGGTGTCGGGGGTCGACTCCGCGATGGCGTCGACCACGTCGTCGTACAGCGGCGGCGGCGGGTTCTCGTTGCGCTTGCGCAGCTGCAGCAGCTCGCCGTCGACGACACCGAGCGACGCGAGCGTGCGGCTCGGGTCCAGCGGGGCGTCGCCGAGTTTGGCCAGCGCCCAGCCGCCGTGGCGCGCGCCGCCGTCGGGCGACGTCTCCCGCGCCATCTCCAGCAGCATCGGCAGCAGATCGGCCACCGCGACGTCGGCCGGCAGCGCGACGTCGATCCGGGTGTTCGGCGCGACCACCGTCACCCTGCTGAATACCGTCGTGCCCGTTGCCACTTGACGCCCCCGCTCTGACGACTCAACTCCCGGGGGGAACTTATACCGAACCCAGGGTGCCGCATCACCGACTGTCCGAAAATCCTTGGCGAAAGTACACCCGCGGGACGCCATCCGTGCCCGGCGACCAGGTGGGATCGAGCGATTCGATCACTTTTCGGCGGTGCTGGGCCGTACACTCCCGGGATCAAGAGGTAACGGATCCGCGGGTGACACCGCCGGAGCCGTCGGTGTCTGTCGAGGGGGCAGCTGCGGTGCACTATCGGGCGTTGGCCGGAAATTCCCGGCGACGTTCGATAGGTTGTCACGCGCGCCCGGGCGCGGGAGCCGACCGGCCATCGTCGAGTTGGAATAGAGGGGTCCTTCGATGAGCACGCTTCAGTTCAAGAAGTCGCCACGGCTGGCGGCGCCGCGCCCGCCGGGCGGCGAGGTGCACCTCGAGCCCCCACCCGAAGTACCCCGCACGATCCCGGGCAACATCGTTGCCAAGGCGATTCCGGGCGTGATGATCTTCGCCTCGCTCGGGATGATGGTCTTCATGTTCACGGCGGGTGGGAAGAACCCGACCACGATCATGATGAGCGGCATGATGCTGATGGGCACCGTCGGCATGCTCGCCGGCGGTGGCGGCAAGGGCGGTGGGGCCAAGAAGGCCGAGATGGATGAGGACCGCAAGGACTACTTGCGGTACCTCGGCCAGATGCGTGATCGTGCTCGTGAGGCGATGGTCGATCAGCGGGCGGCGTTGGAGTGGGTGCATCCGGATCCGCAGTCGTTGTGGTCGCTGGCCGCGAGTCGGCGGATGTGGGAGCGGCGCCAGAACGATCAGGATTTTCTGCACTTGCGGGTGGGGCGTAGCTCGCATCGGCTGGCGACGCGGTTGGTGCCGCCGCAGACCGGCCCGGTTGACGAGTTGGAGCCGATCGCGACGTTGGCGTTGCGCCGGTTCGTGCGGGCGCATTCGATCGTGCCGGATTTGCCGACGCAGATCACGTTGCGTGGGTTCGCGGCGGTGAGTGTGCAGGGTGAGCGGGGCCTGACTCGTGGTCTGACCCGGGCGATGCTGGCGCAGCTGGTCGCGTTCCACAGTCCGGATGATGTGCTGATCGCGGTTGCGACGGCGGGGCGGGCGAAGGAGGAGTGGGAGTGGGCGAAGTGGCTCCCGCACACCCAGCACCCGACGTTGTCCGACGGGATCGGGCAGATGCGGATGATGGCGGGTTCGCTGGCGCAGATCGAGGCGTGGCTGGATGAGGAGTTGCGGGACCGTCAGCGGTTCTCGCGCAACGCGACGCCGGCGCCGGATCAGCCGCACATCGTGATCGTCATCGACGATGCCGAGGTCACGCGTGAGGAGCAGATCATCCTGGAGGAGGGTCTGGTCGGTGTCACGTTGATCGATCTGTCCGACTCGCTGGGGAATCTCGCGGCGCGCCGGGGGCTGCGGTTGGTGGCCGAGCCTGATCGCCTGGGGGCGCGCAGCGCCGGTGGGGTGGAGTGGTTCGGCCGGCCCGACACGCTGTCGGTGATCGAGACCGAGGCGCTGGCCCGGTTGATCGCCCCGTATCGGGTCGGGGGTGGTGGGGGCGCGGAGACCAACGACGACGAGCCGTTGCTGTCCAACCCGACGCTGTTGGAGCTGCTCGGGATCCCGGGTGACCCGATGACGTTCGACGTGCAGCAGGCGTGGCGTCCGCGGCCGGTGCGTGACCGCTACCGGGTGCCGTTCGGTGTCGGTGAGTACGGTCAGGCCGTCGAGCTGGACATCAAGGAAGCGGCGATGGAGGGCATGGGCCCGCACGGCCTGTGCATCGGGGCGACCGGTTCCGGTAAGTCGGAGTTCCTGCGGACGCTGGTGCTGGGGCTGCTGGCCACGCACTCCAGCACGGCGCTGAACATGATCCTCGTCGACTTCAAGGGTGGTGCGACGTTCCTGGGTCTGGACAAGGCCCCGCACGTCGCCGCGACGATCACCAACCTCGCGGGTGACCTGACGCTGGTCGACCGGATGAAGGACGCGATCGCGGGCGAGGTGTCGCGGCGCCAGGAGGTGCTGGCGAAGGGCAACTACAAGAACGTCTGGGACTATGAGAAGGCGCGCGAGGCCGGCGCCGACCTCGACCCGCTGCCGGCGCTGTTCATCTGCATCGACGAGTTCTCCGAGATGCTCACCGCGAAGCCGGACTTCATCGACATCTTCCTGCAGATCGGCCGGGTCGGCCGGTCGCTGCAGATGCACATGCTCCTGGCGTCGCAGCGGCTGGAGGAGGGCAAGCTGCGGGGTCTGGACACCTACCTGTCCTACCGGATCGGTCTGAAGACGTTCTCGGCCGCGGAGTCCCGCGCCGCGATCGGGGTGCCGGACGCGTTCGAGCTGCCCTCGATCCCGGGTTCGGGCTACCTCAAGTTCGACACGTCCACGATGGTGCGGTTCAAGGCCTCCTACGTGTCGGGCCCGTATCGGCCCGCCGGGATCAAGGCCGCCGGGCCGGCCGCCGCGGTGGTGCGCGCCGACAAGCGCCCGCAGCTGTTCGTGCCCGACTTCATCGAGCTGCCGCCCGAGCCGGAGCCCGAGCCCCAGCCGGTCGAGGAGGCGCCGAAGCCGGAGCAGGACGAGGCCACCGAACCGAGCGAGCTGGAGGTGATGGTCGACCGGTTCGTCGGCCAGGGCCCGCCCGCGCACGAGGTGTGGCTGCCGCCGCTGGACGAGCCGAACTCGCTGGACACGATGCTGCCGAACCTCAACCCCACCGACGACCGCGGTCTGTCCCCGGTCGGGTTCTTCGGCAACGGCCGCCTGCAGGTGCCGCTCGGCATCGTCGACCGGCCGTTCGAGCAGCGCCGCGACCTGCTGTGGGCCGATTTCTCCGGCGCCGCCGGCCACGGCGTCATCGCCGGCGGTCCGCAGTCGGGCAAGTCGACCATGCTGCGCACGCTGATCATGTCGATGGCGCTCACCCACACCCCCGAGGAAGTGCAGTTCTACGCCCTGGACCTCGGTGGTGGCACCCTGGCCGGGCTGGCCGACCTGCCGCATGTCGGTGGGGTCGCGGTGGCCCGGCGCGAGCCGGACAAGGCCCGCCGGATCGTGGCCGAGATGAACAACCTCGTCACCGAGCGCGAAGGCCGCTTCGGTGAGCTGGGCATCGACTCGATGACCGAGTTCCGCAACCGCAAACGCCGCGGGGAGATCACCCCCGAGCAGGACGCGTTCGGGGACGCGTTCCTGATCGTGGACAACTGGCGCGCCATCCGCGACGACTTCGAGGAGCTCGAAGGGGCGATCACCAGGCTGGCCCAGCAGGGTCTGTCCTACGGCGTGCACGTGGTCATCAGCGCCAACCGGTGGGCCGACCTGCGCCCGGCGATCAAGGACATGCTCGGCACCCGGTTCGAGCTGCGCCTCGGTGACCCGACCGAGTCCGAGGTCGACCGCAAGGTCGCGGTCAACGTCCCCGGCGGCCGTCCCGGCCGTGGCATCACCCGCGAGAAGCTGCACATGCTCACCGGCCTGCCCCGCATCGACGGCGCCAGCGACGCCGAGACCCTGGCCGCCGGTGTGTCCGACGCCGTGGCGAAGATCCGCGGCGCCTGGCGCGGCCGCCCCGCCCCGCAGGTCCGCCTGCTGCCGGAAATGGTCACCTACGACGAAGTCCTCACACTCGACAACGCCCGCACCACCAAACTGGTGCCCTTCGGCCTGTCCGAGGACAACCTCGCCCCGGTCTACCTGGACTTCGACGCCGAACCGCACTTCTTCGCGTTCATGGACGGCGAGTCGGGCAAGACGAACCTGCTGCGCCAGATCGGCCGCGGGATCGCCCAGCGCTACACCCCCAAGGAAGCCGTGATCCTGCTGGTCGACTACCGGCGCACCATGCTCGGCTTCCTCGAAGGCGACTCCCTGCTCGGCTACGCCGTGTCGTCCAACCAGCTCGACGACATGATCAGGGACGTCGTCGGGTCCATGACCCGCCGCCTGCCCGGCCCCGACGTCACCCAGGAACAACTCAAAAACCGGTCCTGGTGGACCGGACCGGAACTGTTCGTCCTGGTCGACGACTACGACCTCGTCGTCACCCAATCCAACAACCCGCTGCGGCCCCTCTCGGACTTCCTCGCCCAAGCCAAAGACGTCGGCCTGCACCTGGTCGTCGCCCGCCGCACCGGCGGCGCGTCACGCTCCTCCTACGACCCGATCATCGGCAAACTCAAAGAAATCGCCGCCCCCGGCATGGTCGGCAACGGATCCCGCGACGAAGGCGCACTCGTCGGCAACATCAAACCCAGCGCACTGCCACCCGGCCGCGCCGTCATGCTCAGCCGCAAAAACGGCCGGCAACTCGTCCAGGTCTCGTGGATCGAGCCCGACTGAACCGAGCCGGGGGAGTGCGCGCTGACGCGGGTGGAGGTGCCGGGTGACGCTGCGGGTCGCGGTGGACTTCGGCACCTCCAGCACCTGCGTCGTCGCCTCCGTCAACGGCCGCGAGCCGCAGGTCGTGGTCGTCGACGGCCAGCCGTTGATGTCGTCGGCGGTCTACGCGGCCGCCGACGGCACCCTGTTCGTCGGGCAGGAAGCCGAGCGGCAGGCCGCCGTCGACCCGTCGCGCTACGAGCCCAACCCGAAGCGGCGGATCGACGAGGGTGAGCTGCTGCTCGGTGAGTCCGTGCTGCGGGTCACCGACGTCATCCACGCCGTGCTGGCCCGGGCCGTCGGTGAGGCCCGGCGCATCGCCGCCGACGCCGAGGTCGACTTGCTCGTGCTGACGCACCCCGCCGACTGGGGCGCGATCCGCACCCGGCTGCTCCGCCAGGCGGCGGGCGGGCTGGCGCGCGAGGTCGCGCTCGTGCCCGAACCGGTGGCCGCGGCCGTGTACCACGCGGCCACGTTCACCCCCGTGCCCCAGCCGGACGGCCGGACCGTGGAGTTCAGCGGCCGGCCCGGCGACGCGCTCGCCGTGCTCGACCTCGGTGGCGGCACGGTCGACGTCAGCGTCGTGCAGCGGTTGCCGGAAGGCGCGTCGGTGCCCGGCCGGCCCCCGCAGCGCGGCGGGTTCCAGGTTCTGGCCACGCGCGGTGACCCGAGTTTCGGCGGCGCGGACATCGACCAGACGCTGCTGGACCACGTCGGGTCGCTGGTCTCGGACGCGGATCCGGAGGCGTGGCGGCAGCTGGTCACCGGGCGCGAGCTCGCCGACCGGCGCCGCCGCCGCGTGCTGCGGCAGGACGTGCGCGGCGCGAAGGAGACGTTGTCGCGCCACACTTACACGGACGTGCCGATGCCGCCGCCGTTCACCGACGCGCACGTGACGCGCGACGATCTCGAGAAGCTGATCGCGGCTCCGCTCGGGCGCGCGGTGGAGCTCACGAGCGCGGCGATCGCCGACGCGGGGCTGCGCGCCAAGCAGCTCACGGCGATCTTCCTCGTCGGCGGGTCCAGCCGGATCCCGATGATCTCGCGGCTGGTGCACGAACGCACCGGCGTCGTGCCGACGAGCCTCGACCAGCCCGAGACGGTCGTGGCGCGCGGCGCGCTGCGGGCGGTACTCGTGGACCCCGACCGCACCGGGGCGTTGCCGGGTGCTTCGGCGGCGCGGCTCGCCGCGACCCCGGGCGGGCCGGCCGCAGCGCCCCCGTCGGAGCGGCGCACCGACGTCGTGCGCCCGGGGGAACGGCAGCGCGCCGATGCTGACGGCCGGACGGAACTGCTCTCGCGCCAGGCCGCACCTCGGCCGGCGCAGCCGGTGAACCCGCCGTCGGGACCGTTGGCGGCTGGGCGGCCGGCGCCGGGGCTCGGGTTTTCCGGGCCACCACCGGCTGGTCCAGGCCTGGGCGGACCGGCGCCGGCCCGTGCGGGAGCCCCCGCCGGTTCGTGGCCGCCGGACCGCGCTCCCGGCAAGTCCCGCAAGCGGCTCGCGTGGGGGATCGTCGCGGTCGTGGTGGTCGTCGCGATCGTCGCGGGAGTGGTGCTCTACGTCGTGAACCGGGGGAGTGGCGCACCGCAGGCCCAGCAGGGCAAGACGTTCGTCCAGTACGACTTCAGCCTCGTCGCGCCCGCCGACTGGGTCCAGACCTCCGACCAGGTCGCCGACCGGCAGGTGATCCTGCACCCGCAGGACGTCGCCGAGGGCAACGACCTGCTGGTCGCGCAGGAGTACGTGATGGACTACGACGCGACGGCCGATCGGGCACAACTCGTGGACACTTTGCGTTCGCAGGCCGAAGGAAACGCGGTCTACAGCGCGTTCGACCCGGACCTGACGTACGGTGGCCGCACCGTGATCGGGTACCACCAGCGCAAGAGCGACCAGCTCACCGTGAACTGGTTCGTGGTCGTGCAGGGCCGGATTCGGGTGCACGTCGGGTGCCAGTACGAGGCTCCCGCGTTGCGGCAGCGCGTCGACACGGCCTGCGAACAGGTCGTGCGGACGCTGAAGATCACCAGCTGAAGGAGTGCCCGTGCGGTCGGAACCCGAGTCAGCCGCGGCGGCGTTCACCAGAGCGGGGCAGGACGCGGTCACGTACGCGCGCCGGGTCGCCGGCACCGCGCTCGCCCGGTCCGAGCACCACCGCGAGGAGAACCGGGAACTGCTCAAGGCCTACGGCCGCCACCGCTCGGCGGGCGGTGGCGGTGGTGAGGCGACCCCCAGCGCGCTGCGCGGCGCCGCCCAGCGGTTCCGCGCGGCCTGCGGCCTGCCGATGCCGGTCGAAGATCCGGTGCGGTCCGGACCGGTGGTTCCCGCGCGGGGGCCTCAGACGAGTGATGACGACGAGGACTTTTCGCAGTTGCGAATCCTGAACCGGCCCACCTGAAACTTTCTCGACGTGGGGCGACACCCTGGTCAGCAAGGTTTCCCGGAGCGCGGGGCGGCCGGTGCGGAGGGTGGTTCCCGAACCTTGCGTTAACGAAAGCAAACACCTTGGGAAATCTCGCACCGGGTGTGAACCGAACCTGGCACTGTCTTCGTCGTAGGATTGTACGGCGCAGACATGAGCTCAGTACTACAACGAACCAATGAAGGGGGTCGCTCCCATGGCTGGTGGCTTTAAGGGGAATCCGGCAGACCTGGCGAAGGCGTCGCAGCAGGTCCAGCAGAACTCCGAGCAGCTGAATGGCCACAAGGCTGATCTGCTGAGCAAGATGGAGTCGACTCGCACCCTCTGGCAGGGTGAGGCGGCGACCACGTTCAACCAGATCATGCAGGACTTCAACGACGACTTCGGCAAGGTGAACCAGGCCCTCGGCGAGATCGCCGACCGCCTGCAGCAGGCCGGCACGTCGATGAGCAACAACCAGGACCAGACGAACTCCGCCATCAAGAGCATGGGTAGCTCGGGCATCGGCAGCGTCCTCGGCTGACGGTTTCACCACACACTTTCACCATTCGCTCAACCACTCGAAAAGGAGTGAACGATGTCTGACGGCCGCATTGTCGTCGATTATTCGACCATCGACCAGGCCGGCGCCGACTGTGGTGCCACCGTGGGGAAGCTGCGCGACGAGCAGCAGACCCTGCAGGGTGTGCTCGCGCCGCTGATCAACGACTGGGAAGGTGACGGCCAGGCTCGCTGGCAGGAGCTCCAGAACAAGTGGAACAACAGCTACGCGCAGCTGGAGGAGTTCTTGGAGAAGATGTCCAAGAAGCTTCCGGAGGTCGCTGACGAACTCCGTCAGGGCGACCAGAGCGTGGCGAACCTGTTCTGATTTCGCTTTCCGCAATCGCCGGTCCGCGTTAGCCGCGGGCCGGCGATTGTTTTGTGCCGACCGGTTCTCGTCTTCTCAGTGCGGTGCGCCGACCGCGTATTCCGGTTTGTCGTTGAGCACCCGCACAGTCACCTTGCGAGTCTGCCCGCCGAGTTGCACTGTGCAGTCGAACGTGGTGCCGTTCACCACCGGTTTGCCGGAGGGACAGACCACGTTCTTCACGTCCGGCTCCCCGTAGTTCTCCGCGAGCACGCGAGTAACGCCGTCCTGCAAGGATTTCTGGTCCAAAGTGTCCCCCTGGAACGCGCCGGACAACCACGCCGCACCGGCTCCGACGACCACGACGGCCACCACCGCACCGCCGATCACCCACGGCCGCCGCGACTTCGGCGCCTTCTTCACCGCCGCCGCGGAAAACGCGCCGAGCCCGCCGTAGGCCGACGGCTGGAAAACACCGCCGTACGGCGAATTCTGTTGCTGTGGCGCCACTCCCGGCACCTGCTGTCCGGGGTACGGCTGCGCTTGCGGGCCGGGGTACGGCTGGGCTTGCGCGCCGGGGTGGGGCTGCCCGGGATACGGCTGCGGACCGGTGTGCGGCGCGCCGGGGTAGGGCTGCTGCCCACCCGCGTACGGCGCCGGCGGCTGACCGTTCTGCTGCGGGGGCTGCCACCCACCGGCCGGCCACTGGCCCGGGGTACCCGGCTGGTTCCCGTTCCCCAGCGGGGGCGGCCACTGCCGCGGCTGCTCGGGTGGCTGCGTCATCGGAGGTCCCCTCGGGTGTTCATCAGCTGCCCTGCAGTTGGGCGAGCCGTCGGTAGAAGTCCTGCTTCGCGTTGTCGTCGGGCAGGTTCGTGACCTGGCTCGGGTCCGGCAGCTTCGGCATGTCCGCAGCCGTGGCCTTGCCGGTGAAGCGGAAGTCGTAGCGCAGTTCGAGGTTGTGGCCGTCGCCGGAGAACTTGGCGGCCATCGTGAAGTAGTCGAGCGATCCGTCCGGCTTGATCTTGATCGTCGTCGGGATCACGGCCTTCTTCAGCTCGGGCCCGACCTCCGAGAGCAGATCGGCCGGCAACTGCTCCACGCGGTTGTCGAGGAATTGCGAGAAGGGGACGTTCACGGTCAGCTCGATCGACCCGTCGGGTGAGCTCTTGGCGCCGCGGACCGCTTTCTTGTCGGCCTTGTAGGAGCTGTCGACCGACTGGGCCATGGCGCACACGCTGAGCACGCCGCCCCAGACGCACGGCTGCACCAGGCCGACGTCGGGCTTCTTCATCGACACCCACGACGTCGGCTCGAGCGATTTGTACTCGGGGCCGAGGTAGAGGTATTCGAGCGTCCCCTCCGCGGGGGTGAAGGTGTCGATGATCTCGTCGGGGTTGCGCTGCGAGCGGTTGTGCACCACGCGGCTCTCGGGGCTGCCGGCGCGGGCCGAGGTGATCGTGTTCTTGAGCGACTTCTCGTCGAAGCGGAAGTACGCGTCGAAGGAGTTGGTGACGTCGCGCGCGGCGAGGATCGAGTCCTCGAGCTTCGGCATGGCCTTCTCGAACTTGGCGCCGACGTACGCGGACGCCTGGTCGCCGTCGGGCAGTGCCGTGCCGGCGCGGGCGTGGCCGCAGGCCGTCGCGAGCAGCACGGCGCCCAGGGCCAGCGCCGCACTGGCGGTCCGTTTCGTCATCGTGGTCCCCCGGTCTCGTGCCGTCCGCGCGGATCGTCTCATCTTGGCGGGTCGCGCGTGGCCGGTTCGAGCGCGTGACCCGGTAGGATCACCACCGGGCCCGGACCCCGTGATCACGGCATCGGACCACCCCGCTGCACGGGTCGCGTGAGCAGGGGGGTATCTTCATATGTCGTTGTGCGTTGCGGCGCGTCAGCGCTAGGCCCGCACAGAACCCACACGCAATGTTGACGACGAGGTAGACCCTTGCCCACGTACAGCCCCAAGCCCGGCGACGTCACTCGTGCCTGGCACGTGATCGACGCCGAGGATGTCGTGCTCGGCCGGCTCGCGACCGAGGTCGCCACGCTGCTGCGCGGCAAGCACAAGCCGACCTACGCCCCGCACGTGGACACCGGTGACTTCGTCATCATCGTCAACGCCGAGAAGGTCGCGCTCACCGGTAACAAGCGCGACCAGAAGTTCGCGTACCGCCACAGCGGCTACCCCGGCGGTCTGCGCAAGCGCTCCTTCGGCGAGCTGCTCGACACCAAGCCCGAGCACCTGGTCGAGAAGGTCGTCAAGGGCATGCTGCCGAAGAACAAGCTCGGCCGCGCCATGGCCAAGAAGCTGAAGGTGTACGCCGGCCCGCAGCACCCGCACGCCGCGCAGCAGCCGCAGGCGCGCGAGATCACCAAGATCGCGCAGGTCGCGCAGTGAGTGAGGAACAGTCTGTGACCAGCACCGAGACCGAGGCTCCGGCGGCCGCCGAGGCCGTCGTCGCCACGTCGGAGACCCCTGAGGGCGAGGCCGTCGCCACCAGCGAGACGCCCGCCGCCCCGCGTCCGTCGCGCGCTGCGGGCGGCAACGCCCAGACCGTCGGCCGCCGCAAGGAGGCCGTGGTCCGCGTTCGCGTCGTGCCCGGTACCGGTGAGTTCAAGCTCAACGGCCGCACCCTCGAGGAGTACTTCCCGAACAAGGTGCACCAGCAGCTCATCCGTGAGCCGCTGGTCACGGTCGACAAGCCGGACTCGTTCGACATCTTCGCCAACCTCCACGGTGGCGGCATCTCGGGCCAGGCCGGTGCGCTGCGTCTCGCCATCGCCCGTGCGCTGGTCGAGGTCGACGCCGACGACCGCCCGGCCCTCAAGAAGGCCGGCTTCCTGACCCGTGACGCGCGCGCCACGGAGCGGAAGAAGTACGGCCTCAAGAAGGCCCGCAAGGCTCCGCAGTACAGCAAGCGGTAGTAGGTGGTCGTGGGGGAGTCTGCTCAGCGCCTGGCGGCGCTTCGCCGGACTCCCCCTACGGCTGTATTGGGGGTCGAACCCCCAAACCCCCGCCAGGGGGCAAGCCCCCTGGACCCCCGGGTCGGTTGCGTTGGCTTGTTTGGTTACGTGGTTTTTGGGTGAGCCCTGCTGGTGCCGATGGCGCGTGGCGGGGCTGTTTTGTTGGCTGCGCCTCCGGGGGCGGTCCGGCGTCGGGTGCCGTGCGTAGGTTTGACTGAGTAGCTGTCTGTGCTTTTGTTCGCGGGTGGCCTTGCTCGTGCCCTGCGTGTGCGGGCCGGGTTCACGCCGTGATCGTTCGAGGGGAATCCAAGCCCTCAAGCCCCTTGCGAGTGCAACCTCAGGAGCGCCCATCCGTCTTTCGGATGGGCGCTTTCGCGTTTTCCGGCGGGTACCGGCGGTCATTCCCTGGGGACCCATTCGCCCTGAAGTGATGCGTTTCCCGTCCCACCTGCGACTTCACAGGGGTAAGGGGGCAAGGGCCGGGCCAACCGGGTCCGCCGCTAGGTTGTCGTGGTCGATCGAGACCTTGGAGGTCGTGGAGATGGCTCGCCTGTTCGGCACCGACGGGGTTCGTGGCCTGGCCAACGCCGAGCTGACCCCGGAGCTCGCGCTGTCCGTCGCGGCGAGCGCCGCGCGGGTGCTGGCCGCGCACGACCGCTCGCACCGCCCGGTGGCCGTCGTCGGCCGCGACCCGCGGGCCAGCGGCGAGATGCTGGAGGCGGCCGTGGTCGCGGGCCTCGCGTCCGCCGGCGCCGACGTGCTGCGTCTGGGGGTGCTGCCGACGCCCGGCGTCGCCTACCTGGTGGGCGCGCTGGAGGCCGACCTGGGCGTGATGATCTCGGCCTCGCACAACCCGATGCCCGACAACGGCATCAAGCTCTTCGCCGCGGGCGGGCACAAGCTGCCCGACAGCATCGAGGACGAGATCGAAGCCGGCCTGACCGGTGCCGACGTCGTCCGCCCGACCGGCTCGGGCGTCGGCCGCGTCTCCGATGTCACCGACGCGCTGGACCGCTACGTCGAGCACCTCGTCTCGGTGACACCGCACCGGCTCAACGGCCTGAAGGTCGTGGTCGACTGCGCGAACGGCGCGTCGTCCGTCGCCGCCCCCGAGGCCTACCGCCGCGCCGGCGCCGAGGTCGTCGCCCTCCACGCGGAGCCGGACGGCATCAACATCAACGAGCACTGCGGCTCGAACCACCCCGACCTGCTGCGCGCCGCCGTCGTCGAGCACGGCGCCGACCTGGGCATCGCCCACGACGGCGACGCCGACCGCTGCGTCGCGGTCGACTCCTCGGGTGAGCTCGTGGACGGTGACCAGATCATGGCCGTGCTGGCGCTGGCGCTCGCCGAGGAGGGCGAGCTCGTGAAGGACACGCTGGTCGCCACCGTGATGAGCAACCTGGGCCTGCACCTCGCGATGAAGGCCCACGGCATCACGGTCGTCACCACGTCCGTCGGCGACCGCTACGTGCTCGAAGAGCTGCGCGCCTCCGGCCTCGCCCTGGGCGGCGAGCAGTCGGGCCACGTCGTCCTCCCCGCCCACGCCACCACCGGCGACGGCCTGCTGACCGCCCTGCGCCTCATGGCCCGCATGGCCGCCACCGGCAAGCACCTGTCCGAGCTCGCGGCGGTCATGAACCGCCTGCCCCAGGTCCTCGTCAACGTCCCCGTCGCCGACAAAGCGGCCGTCGCCTCCTCCACGGAAGTCCGCGACGCCGTCGGCGAGGTCGAAGCCGAACTCGGCGAGGAGGGCCGCGTCCTCCTGCGCCCCTCGGGCACCGAACAGCTCGTGCGCGTCATGGTGGAAGCCCCGGCCCACTCCACGGCCCAAGCCGCGGCCGACCGCCTGGCCGGCGTCGTGTCGGCGGTCTCCTGAACGTCCCGGATCACCCGATTCGACTGCGCCCGTCGTCACGGCCCGGGTACATTCCGTGTGCGGGTGTGATGGCACCGGGGGCGGATTTCGTGCGTCCTAGAGTGCTGTCACACGGGTGCTCTAGGGAGGGCGAGCGATGGCGGGCGGCCACAAGGTCGATACTGAGGCGCTTACGAGGGCGGCCAAAGCACTGAGCGAAATGCCGCGGAACACGGTGCAGCAACCCCTCGCGGCGGTCAAGGACGTTCAGCTCGTGGCCGGTGACTTCGGCGAGGCGCACTCGATGAACTTCGAGCCGTACCACTCGGGTGTCCTCCGGTTGGCCGGAATGGCCGACGCGTACCTCAAGGCTTCCGACGCCTTCGCCCAGAAGCTCAACGCCGCCGGCGGCCACTACCAGGCCAGCCAGGACGCTTCCGGTGCCACCGTGAAGGAGGCCGGAAAGTGAGCGCGGATGTCGGGGACGACGTCCCGACCAGGCAAGAAGTGGAGCAGATGCTCTACGACCCCGACCTGGGGAAGACCCAGGCGGGGACGGACCTGGCGTGGAAGTACCTCGGCTACCTCGATGATCACGATCCCACCAAGTACGGGTTCAAGGACGAGCACGAGTTCGAGCAGTGGCGCGACCGCATCAAGCGCGACCTGGGACTCAGCGCCGATCCGCCGCAGGACGCCGAGGACAACCACGGCAACGGCGACGTCAAGGACGCCTACTCGCAGGCGAAGCAGACCTACGACAAGCACGAGGCGGACGCCCGCGCGGCCGACAAGAAGGCGGCCGACGACGCCAGGGGCAAGCTCGACGAGCAAGCGGACAAAGCTTCTCAGACGAACGCGGGCGCGAACACGTCCGACGAAATCCTCGACCTCGGGCGGCCGGGGATGAAGACGTTCGACACGTGGGTGCCGCTGTTCAACCGGGCGGTCGCGGTCGTCGGCACCTACCAGCCGGCGAGCACGGACGAGCTCTACAAGCTCTACAACGAGCAGCGGAAGATCCCGTTCACCAAGTTCATGGCCGGCGCCGATGAGTTCACCGCGCTGAGCGGCGCCATCGTCAACGCGTCGACCGACGTCGAAGGCCAGCTCTCGACCAATCTGGCCGACTGGCAGGGGGACGCGGCCGACCAGGCTGACAACTTCCGGAAGAACTACACGGCCGACGCGAAGGTCGTGTCCGATGCCGGGACGAACGCGGCCGCGGCGATGAAATCCGCGTGCGGTTTGGTCGGGAAGGCCTGCCGGGACAAGGCGAACTGGGTGATCAAGTACCGGGTGGATTCCCTCGGCCCGGTCACCGCCCAGGACCTCGACCGCATCATCCGCATCGCCGAACTGCGCAGCAACGCGAGCCAGGACGACTTCAAGCACTGCGCGAAGTTCCTGGACCAAGAGTCGCAGGACATGCTCGAGAAGGACGACTGCGATCTCAACGACGACACGATCAACCACATCGTCGACCAGTGCAGCGTGTACCTGAAGGACAACTTCGGGAAGTTCTTCGACGGCTACATCCGCGACTTCAAGACGATGTGCACCAACACGCACACCACGGTCGACGGCGCGTGGCGCGCGCTGACCGATTTCTTCGCCAAGCTGCCGCAGGACCCGTTCTCCAACGTCGACCAGGCCAGTGCGCCGGACCCCGGCAACACGAAACCGTCGAGCAGCACCAGCAGCGGCGGCGGCGTCAATGGCGGTGGCGGTGGTGGCGGAATGCCGTCCGGTGGTGGCGGCGGGATGCCGGCGATTCCGCAGGCGCCGCTGCCGAAACCAGCGGAGGCGACGGACCCGAACCTGAACCCGGTCACGCACCAGCCGCTCGAGACGGATCCGGCCACGGGCAAGCCGTACCCGATCGACCCGCGCACCGGCGAGCCGATCAAGACGGCCGAACCGGAGACGATGACCGTCCAGCAGGGGGACCACAAGATCGCGATGACCGAGCCGAGCGCCGACGGCAGCATGGGCATCACGGTCGACGACGGCACCGTGCACCCGAAGCAGTACCAACTCGACTTCGACGACCCGAAGGACGCCGCCGCTGCCACGCCCGGTCAGCCGGGGTTGGCCGGTCAGCCCGTTCACCCGGGCTTGCCGGTCCAGCCCGCTCCGGTGGGTGGCAGCCAGACACCCGGCTTCGGGCCCCAGGGCCACGGTGGGGCACCGGGCACCGATCCGTCGGGCAAGACCTACGAACCCGGCCCTGACGGCAAGATCCACATCGACGACGGCGGTCTCAAGATCACCGCGGAGCGTCCGTCGGGTCCCGGTGGCCCGACGGTCGTGACCGTCGACGACGGAAGCGGCGACCCCGTCAAGTACACCCTCGGTGACGACGGCAAGCCGGACGCGCTCATACCAGGCCAGAGCGGCACCGCGGCTCAGCACACCCAGGGCGTGCTCGCCGACGTGCCGGGCCACGCGGTAGCCGGGTCGCACAGCGGCGACCTCGGCTCGTCCGGTGCGCTGCCGGACGCGGCGGGGCACGCGGGTGGCACGGGTGGTGGTCTCGGCGGCCAGGACTCGCCGGTGTCCGCGGGCGGCCACGAAGCCGCCGAGCAGCCGGTGGCCGCGCGCGCCGCGGACGCGGGTCCGCAGCACGTCGCCGCCGTGCCGCAGCACGCGCAGCCGGATGGCTTCACGGCCGACGCGGCCGGTCACCCCGGCGTCGACGATTCGACGACGGCCCAGTCGCTGACCGATCCGCTCGACAGCCACAGCACCGTCGGTGCACACCACGAGGACGCGCTCGGCGCGACTCCCGACGCCACCCCGCTCGGCGGTGGGGCGACGGATCCGTCGGCGTCCCAGCTCGGCGTTGCGCCGACCCCGACCGACCACCAGGCCGAGCAGCCCGCGTCGATGGGGATGATGGGCGGCGCGATGGGTGGCGCGGGCCATGGTGGTCAGGACCAGGAGCGGTCGTCGAACTTCCGCGTCGACCGCGGCTTGTTCGAATCGTCGAAGTCCGGCAACCGGATCAGCGGTTCGCTCGACGACGACCACGTGATGGGCCACTAGTCCGGGCGTCCGGAAGGGGAGACCGATGAGTTCACAGGACGCGCTGGCCGCGATGCGCGCCAAGCTTGCGACGCTGGACGCCGAGAGCAGCGCCCGCGCGGCCCTGCTCGATCGCAGCCGCACCGAGGCGGTGGCGGAGAGCAAGGAGAAGCTCGAGAAGCAGGGGAAGATCCAGGGCGAGGTGTTCGTCCGGCTGCAGGAGCGCAACCGGCGCGCGAAGGCGGCTGGTGGCTGGGCGACGGAGAAGACCGTCGGCGACCGGCACGACGACGAGGACGATTTCGGGTTCGAAGAGGACGAGACCGCGAACGAACGGCGGGCCGGGTTCCGCCCGGCCGACGAGCCGGAGCTCACGACCGGCCGGCGCTCGGCTCTTCGTTCCGCGCCTGCGCCCGCCGAGCCAGCGGGTCGCCACCGGAGGGCTGCGCACGCGGCTGACGAAGACGACTTCGGCGACACCGACTGGCTCGCGACCTGATCGGTTCGCCGATGTCGGTTCTGCCGGGCTCGTTCACTCGGTAGATTCGCCCAGGAGGGGCACCGGACGCCGCCCGGGTGCGTCGGACCGGGGTGGGCGGAGTGAGGAGCGCGTGATGCCTGAGGGAGGCCACCGGTCGGATACCGAGGTGATGCGGTCGGCGCGCGGTGCGCTCGAGGCCGCGGCGGGGGAGGTCACCGGGGTGGTGACGCAGGTCACCGCGGCGGATTTCGGGCGGGTGCACGGCGGGGCGTTCGGCGCGTACCGCAGCGGGTTCGGCGCGTTGAGTGACGCGATGCGGGCGTACGCGGAGCAGCTCACGGCGTTCGGCGGGTCGCTCGACGTGGCCGCGGGGCGCTACGCGGACCTGGAGGCCGACCGCGTCGACCAGATCCGGAAGACGGGGGACCGATGACCGAGCCGGCCGTCGACGCGCTGCGCGGCCCCGCGGAGGTGGGGACGTCCGACGAGGTGCTTGCGCTCGCGGCACCGGCGCTGGACTTCTTCGCGCAGTGGGCGGAGGTCTGGAACGCGCGGCCGAGCGCGGCGCGGATCGACGTGGAGAAGGACGTCCGGGAGAAGTTCCAGGAGAGCGCGGGCCTCGACTTCCGCAAGTTCCTCGCCGACGCCGACGCGCTGGCTCGCGCGCACGAGACCGTCACGGCGGCCCGCGCCGACGCGGACGGTGCCGTGACCAGCTTGTTCCGCGACTGGGAGAGCGCGGCGGCCTCCGCCGCGAAGGAGTCGTTCGAGGGCATCCGGCCCGACGACCTCGCCGACCAGCTCGACGGTGCCGCCCAGCTCATCTCCGAGACGATGACCCACGTCTTCACCGTGCTGAAGTCCGAAGTGGACGAAGTGCTGAAGCTGCGCGTCGACGAAGTCGCGGGGGCGCCGCTCGCCGTCGCGCAGCGGGCGGTGCGCCTGGCGCAAGGCGAGGCGCTGACGCAGGACGAGCTGCTGGACCTCGCGCGCTGGCTCGACGGCGCCGCCCCCGGCAACGACCTCCACGACCGGCTGCGCGACTGCGAGCCCGGCGACCACGACTACGCCGTGCGCGCGGCCCGGCAGTGGCTCGATGGTCCTTTCGCGACGGAGTTCGGCGGCCGGTACACGGCGTTCCGCAACCTCTGCGCCACGGCTACCTCCGCCATCGACGGGCATTTCCAGGCCCTGAACCGGTTTCTGACGAGCTTCGGTCCGGTCGGGACGTCCACAGTGGAGCGCGTGGTGGACACGCCCGCGATGGGCCTGCCGGTGCTCGAGCTCCCGGCGATGGACCTCCCGGGCCCGGGTGAGCCCGACCCGGTCACCGGTTCCAGCTCGGGGGACCTGGACGACTCGACGACGGCATCGTCCTTTTCGGACATCGGCCAGCACGTCCTCGACGCGCCCGAGCACCACCCGGCGGACAACGAGCTCGGCACCGCGCCCGGCGGCGACATCACGTTCGACCCGCTCGGCACCGGCTCCGAAGCGATGCCCGAGGACATGAGCGGTTTCGGCGGAGTGGGCGTGCTCGGCGCGATGGGCGGCCTCGGCGCGGCCCCCGACCAGCAGCGCAGCGCCGCCCGTCTCGGCGCGGACGTCTTCGACACGCGCGGCTCCGGCGGCCGCATCTCGGGGTCCCTGGACGAGCCGCCCGGCGGCGGTCGGTGAGCGACGCCGCGGATCGCCTCGCCGCCGCCCGCGCCGCCCAGGACGCCGCCACCCGCGAACACCAGGACCGCCGCGCGCTACGTGACCGGCACGTCGCCACCGCCACGTCGTCCGCCGGCAGCGCGCTCCAGCGTGACGCCGCGACCCACGGCCGCTACCTCACGCGCGCCCAGGACCTGCAACGACGTCACCGCGAAGCCGGCGGCTGGCTCACCGAACGCACCATGACCGACCGCGACCGCACCATCGACCTGGCGCTGCCGGCCGACCTGCCCGCCGACGAGCCGCTCCCGCCACTACCCGGCCGCGACGAGCACCCGGAATCCTTCGACGACCACGACTTCTCGAACAACAAGTGGATGGTCGACTAGGCGGCGGGTTCGTCCGTCAGCTCGATCGGCGCGCGCTTGACGTCCGCGTCGAGCAGCGGCAGGTACTTGTCGGTGCCCGTCAGATGGGTCAGGAAGAACGCCGTGAACAGCGCGCGCGTCAGTTGCTGCGTGCGGCGCTGCGGTTTGCCGTGCAGGAGGAGCTGGCTCCAGTGCCGACCCTCGGTGATCGCGAGGTGCGACGACTTGCCCAGCGTGCGCAGCTGCACGGGCCCGGCCCAGGCCGACGCGATGGCCTCCGCGTGGGCGACGGCCGGGGCGACCAGGTCTTCCTCCGCCGCGAGGTGCAGGCCGGGGGCCGTGATGAGCTGGGCCGCCGCGGAGGCCGACGGGAAGGTCTGGGCCGCGGTGATCGTCGCGACTGCCCGCACGCGGGGGCGCGCGTCGTCGTCGCTCGCGGCGGCCTGGGCGGCCGCGAGCACGGCGGAGCCGCCACCGGTGGAGTGGCCCGCGAGGCCGAGCTTGTCGGGGTCGACGCTGATGCCGTCGGGTCCGAGGCGGACGTTCGTGACGACGTCGAGCGTCGTCAGCAGGTCGCTGGCCAGCAGCCGGTGCGACGGGAACGGCCCGCCCTGCGTCGCCGGCGCCGCCGCGACGACCCCCCAGCTCGCCAGGTGGTGCAACAGGTGCCGGTACCGCGCGGCCGGCTGCAACCACCCGTGCCCGAACGCGATCGCCGGCAGCCCCAGCCCCTGCCGGGGCGTGAACACGACCCCCGGCAGCCCGACCAGGGCAAGGTTGCCGCGCAGGACCTCGTGGGGCCCAGGGTGTGACAGCTCCGCGAGCAGTTGCTTGGGCTTGCTGGCCATGCGCGTGACCTTACTGCCCGTGCCGGGCCTCGGCCCGTCCGCCGCTCCGGGTGCCCGGCCCGGTGTGTGGCGGGTGGGTCGTGGCCGGTCTGTCCGCTGGCTCGCCTGTTGCCGAGCAGGAGGTGCGCTGTGCCGTGGGGTGGGCGTGCGGCATACGGCTGGACTGACACGCCGCGGGGGCTGTGGTTCATCGCAGGCTCCGAAGGTGGTGGCTCGCGGAGTCCGCTGCCTCGCCGAAACCCCGCCCACACCCGTCGAGCGCCGCACCCACTCCCACCCCAGCTGCACCCACTGTCCACCCCAGCCGCACCCCGATGCCGGGGCACCCCAGCCCCGACCCCTCACCATCACTCACCAGAGCTCGCCGACTGCGGACCGTTACCGGTGCATCCCCGCTGGTCAACCGGGCTGAAATGCCCCGGGAAGGTACCGGAGTAGGGGACTGGACATCCCTCGTTAGGCTTGTTCGCGTGTGTGGAATCGTGGGATATGTCGGACACCGGCCGGCCCTGGACGTCGTCCTGGGTGGGCTCCGGCGGATGGAGTACCGCGGCTACGACTCGGCCGGGGTGGCGGTGCTGGACGGCGCCGGCGCTCTGAACGTCGAGCGCAAGGCCGGGCGCCTCGCCAACCTGGAGGCGCAGCTCGACGCGGTGGGCAGGGACGCGTTCGCCGGCACGGCGGGCATGGGCCACACCCGTTGGGCGACGCACGGCGCGCCCGTCGACCGCAACTCGCACCCGCACCGGGACGCCACCGGGCGGGTCGCGGTGGTGCACAACGGGATCATCGAGAACTTCGCCGCACTGCGCGCCGAGCTGGAAGCCGACGGCGTGGAGATGGCGAGCGACACCGACACGGAGACCGCGGCGCACCTCGTGGCCCGCGCGTACACCGGCGGTGAGACCCAGGGCGACCTGCCCGCGAGCGTCGCGGCCGTGTGCCGGCGGCTGGAGGGTGCGTTCACGCTCGTGGTGACGCACGCCGACGAGCCCGACACGATCGTCGCCGCGCGGCGGTCGTCGCCGCTGGTGGTGGGTGTGGGCGAGGGTGAGACGTTCGTCGCGTCCGACGTGGCGGCGTTCATCGAGCACACCCGCGAGGCCGTCGAGCTGGGGCAGGACCAGCTGGTGGTCATCACCCGCGACGGCTACGAGGTCACCGACTTCCACGGTGACGCCGCGCAGGCCAAGCCGTTCACCGTCGACTGGGACCTGTCGGCCGCCGAGAAGGGCGGCCACGAGTACTTCATGCTCAAGGAGATCGACGAGCAGCCCGAGGCGCTGGCCAACACGCTGCGCGGCCACTTCGAGGCTGGCCGGATCATCCTCGACGAGCAGCGCATCTCCGACCAGGACCTGCGCGACGTCGACAAGGTCTTCGTCGTCGCCTGCGGGTCGGCCTACCACTCGGGCCTGGTCGCCAAGTACGCGATCGAGCACTGGTGCCGCCTGCCGGTGGAGGTCGAGCTGGCGTCGGAGTTCCGCTACCGCGACCCGGTGCTCGACCGCGACACGCTCGTCGTTGCCGTTTCGCAGTCCGGTGAGACCGCCGACACGCTGGAAGCCGTCCGCCACGCGCGCGAGCAGAAGGCGCGCGTGCTGGCCGTCTGCAACACCAACGGCGCCCAGATCCCGCGTGAGTCCGATGCCGTGCTGTACACGCACGCCGGTCCGGAGATCGGGGTCGCGTCGACGAAGGCGTTCCTCGCGCAGATCGCCGCCAACTACCTCGTGGGCCTGGCGCTCGCGCAGGCCCGCGGCACCAAGTACCCCGACGAGGTCGCCCGCGAGTTCGCCGAGCTCGAGGCGATGCCGGCCGCCGTGCAGAAGGTGCTGTCCACTGTGGACCAGACCCGCGACGTCGCGCGGCGTATCGCCGACTCGCGCGCGGTGCTGTTCCTCGGCCGCCACGTGGGGTTCCCGGTGGCGCTCGAAGGCGCGCTGAAGCTCAAGGAACTCGCGTACATGCACGCCGAGGGCTTCGCCGCCGGCGAGCTGAAGCACGGCCCGATCGCGCTGATCGAAGAGGGCCTGCCGGTCGTCGTCGTGATGCCGTCGCCGAAGGGCCGGGCGGTGCTGCACTCGAAGCTGGTGTCCAACATCAGCGAGATCCAGGCCCGCGGTGCCCGCACGATCGTGATCGCCGAGGAGGGCGACGAGACCGTGCGCCCGTTCGCCGACGAGCTGATCGAGATCCCGGCCGTGCCGACGCTGCTGCAGCCGCTGGTGTCCACCGTGCCGCTGCAGGTGCTGGCCGCCGAGATCGCCCGCTCGCGCGGGTACGACGTCGACAAGCCGCGTAACCTGGCGAAGTCGGTCACAGTCGAGTAAGCGAGGCCCGCCGTGCAGGGAATCTGGACCACGGAACGGATTCGCGAGGCGGAGGGCAAGCTGTTCGCCGTCACGCCCGACGGCGAACTGATGCGCCGGGCGTCGTTCGGCCTGGCCACGCAGATCGCGGACCTGCTGGCCGAACGCACCGGTGGCGTCGCCGGCCGGCGGGTGGTCCTGCTCGTCGGCTCCGGCGACAACGGCGGCGACGCGCTGTGGGCCGGCGCCTTCCTGCGCCGCCGCGGCGTGGCCGTCACGGCGGTGCTGCTGAAGCCGGAGAAGGCGCACACCAAGGGATTGGCGGCGCTGACCCGGTCGGGTGGCCGCGCCGTGTCCGTCGAGGACAGTCCACAGTGGATCGCCAAGGCCGACGTGGTGGTCGACGGCATCGTCGGCATCTCCGGGAAGGGCTCGCTGCGGCCCGATGCGGCCGCTCTCGTCGAGCTGGTCGACGCACCGATCGTGGCCGTCGACCTGCCCAGCGGCGTCGACCCCGACACGGGCGCGGCCGACGGCCCGCACGTCACGGCCACCCGCACCGTCACCTTCGGCGGCCTCAAACCCGTGCACGCGCTCGCGCCGCAGCAGTGCGGTGAGGTCGTGCTCGTCGACATCGGCCTGCGGCCCGAGCTCGGCGACCCCGACCTGCTCCGCCTCGAACCGGCCGACCTCGGTGAACTCTGGCCGATGCCCGGGCCCGGCGACGACAAGTACACGCAGGGCGTGGTCGGCATCGCCGCCGGTTCCGCGACGTACCCGGGCGCTGCCGTGCTCGCGTCCGGCTCCGCGGTGCACGCCACCGCCGGCATGGTCCGCTACGCCGGCCCCGCCGCCGACGTCGTGCGGGCGCGCTGGCCCGAGATCGTCGCGACGGGTTCGGTCACCGACGCCGGCCGCGTGCAGGCCTGGGTCGTCGGCCCGGGCATCGGCACCGGCGCCGACGGCCGCGACGTGCTGCGCCACATCCTCGGCCAGGGCGTGCCCGTCTGCGCCGACGCCGACGCGACCACGATCCTCGCCCAGCACCCCGACGTCCTCGACGCGCGCGACCCCGACACCCCGCTCGTCCTCACGCCGCACGCCGGCGAGTACGAGCGCCTGATGGGCAGCCGCCCCGGCGCCGACCGCGTCAAGGCCGCGCGCGCCGCCGCCGCGAAGTACGACGCCGTCGTGCTGCTGAAGGGCCACTGCACCGTCATCGCCGCCCCGGACGACCGCGTCGCCGCCAACACCCCCCGCGGCTCGTGGCTCGCGACCGCCGGCTCCGGCGACGTTCTCACCGGCCTGATCGGCTCCCTGCTGGCCGCCGGCCTCGACCCGTGGCTCGCGGCCGCCGCGGGCGCGCAACTGCACTCCCTCGCGGGCGCCCTGGCCGCCGAAGGCGTGCCCACGTCCGCGTCCGGCCTGGTCGACGCCATCCCCGAGGCGATCAGGGCCGTCCGCGCCGCCACGCTCTAGCTACGGCGCGGCTGAGACTGCCGTGGTCCAGGCAGGAGCAAGGCAGCTCGGCAGACAAGCGCGACCGCGTGGCGAGTTGCGAGTACACGCCACGTGCTTGACCCGGTTGAGATGGCGTTCGGCGACGTCGCGTCGTCAGTAGCCGACCGGGTCGAAGCCGGCTCGGTGGCCGCCGTGGCGATTCGGTATCCGGCGTGGCCGGCTGCCGAGGCGCTGATCGAATGATCAAGTGGTTGGTCAACGGATCCGGTGCTGCGCGATCCAGCAACAGACGACCCGGGTGATGTTGTGACGCGCGGGAAACAGGTCCCCGACCAACGCTCACCGGTCATCCGGCAGGAACTGCAACCGCTCAACGTCGGCGATCAGGGCCGTCCGCGCCGCCACGCTCTAGTCCACCCGCTGGGTGACGAACACGTACTCCTTCCCGGGCCGGTCGGGTGCGTCGCGCACGTCGAGGACGCGGAAGCCGTGGGTGAGCAGGTCCTGCGTGAGTTCGGCGCGCTCGCGGAACCGCAGGGTCGACTCCGACGTGAGCACCGCACCGTCGGGCAGGAAGCGGTAGGTGAAGCGAAAGGTGACGAGCGGCAGGTGCACTCCGGTGACCTGAAGTCGCTGCTCCACTCGGCCGGTGCCCGGGACGTCGAGGGCCACCGGATCGGCGGCCGCCCAGTCCACCCACGCCCGGCGCTCGGGGCGGCGGGTTTCGAACACGAGGTGCCCGCCCGGGCGCAGCGCGGCGCGGAGGCCGCCGAGGGTGCGGGCCCAGTCGTCGTCGGTGAGGAAGACCTGCGCGACGTTCCCGGTCAGGACCGCGAGGTCGGCGGCGAGGTCCGGGAGGGTCGTCGCGTCGCCGTGCAGCCAGCGGACGCGGTCGGCGCCGGGCTTGGTCTGAGCCACCGCGAGCGAAGCCGCGGCGGGGTCGGCGCCCACGACCGTGCGGCCGCCCGCGGCGAGCAGCAGCGCGAGGCTGCCGGTACCGCAGCCGAGGTCGAGCACGCGCTCGGCGCCCAGTTCGTCGGCGATCCCGAGGTAGGCGGCCAGGTCGTCGCGCGGGCCGTCGAACGCGTCGTAGACGGCGGCGAGGCGGGGGTCGGTGAAGAGCGGGTCGGGCATCCGGGAACCGTAACCGGAAGTCGGCGGCGAAGTTATCGAGTTACGTGTTAACTCTCGCGAGAAAATCTGGTAAGAACGCAGTGTGAGCACTGGCGCCTCTGATCAGGTGACCCCCAGCCGGGTCCCGACGGGGGTACGCCGTGCCTAAGACGAGGCCGTCGGACGCGGCCGTCGAGCAGCGGCGGCAGGAGATCCTCGACGAGGTCATCGAGCGGGGCGAGGTGCGCATCGACGACCTCACCGCCCGGTTCGGCGTGAGCCTCATGACGATGCACCGCGACCTCGACGACCTGGCCGAGCGGCGGCTCCTGCGCAAGCTGCGCGGCAAGGTCGAGGCCTACCCGGCGCTGACGATGGAGACGGCCAGCCGCTTCACGCTCCACTCCGCGGAGAAGGTCGCGCTGGCCGAGGCGGCCGTCAAGCACGTCGAGCCCGGTCAGACGGTGTTCGTCGACGACTCCACCACGCTGTTCCCGCTGGTGGAGCGGCTCGCGGAGATCCCGGGCCTCACGGTCATCACCAACTCGCTGCGCGCCGCCCGGCTGCTGGGCACCGGCGTCGACGTCGTGGTCGCCGGTGGGCGGTACGACGCCGAGTACGACTCGTGCTCCGGTCCGGACGTGCTGGCGCTGCTGGACCGGACCCGCGCCGACGTCGCGTTCGTGTCCGTGAGCGCCGTCGCGGTCGGCCGGTTGTTCCACCCCGTGCGGGACTACGCCGAGCTCAAGAAGGCCGTGCTGCGCGCCGCGAACCGCAACGTGCTCGTGCTGGACCACTCGAAGTTCGGCCGCACCGCGACCTACGCGCACGGCGACGTCGGCGACTACGACCTGCTGATCACCAGCGAGGCCACCCCGACCGAGGAGATCGAGGCCGCGCTCAACGCCGGCACGGCCGTGGAGACCGTGGAACACGTCGAGGAGGGGCAGCCGTATGACAGCTGAGCTGGTGGCCGGGATCGACTCGTCGACCCAGTCGACGAAGGTCGTGGTGTGCGACGCGCGCACGGGCGAAGTCGTGCGCACCGGCCGCGCGCCGCACCCCGAGGGCACGGAGGTGGACCCCGCGGCCTGGTGGCAGGCGTTCGGCGAGGCGACCGACGGTGTGCTCGACGGGGTGCGGGCCATCGGCATCGGCGGTCAGCAGCACGGCATGGTCACCCTCGACGAGGCCGGGGAGGTGGTTCGCCCCGCCCTGCTCTGGAACGACACGCGCTCCGCGCAGGCCGCCCAGGACCTCACCGAGGAACTGGGCGGCGCCGGTGTCTGGGCCAAGTCCGTGGGCTCCGTGCCGGTCGCGAGCTTCACCGTCACGAAGCTGCGCTGGCTCGCCGAGCACGAGCCCGCCAACGCCGACCGCGTCGCGCGCGTCCTGCTGCCGCACGACTGGCTCACCTGGCGCCTGCTCGGCAAGCCGGAGACGGCCGTGACCGACCGCGGCGACGCGTCCGGCACCGGCTACTTCTCGCCGACGGAGAACGCCTATCGCCTCGACGTGCTGGCCCACGCGTTCGGCGGCCGCACGCCCGAGCTGCCGACCGTGCTCGGCCCCGCGGACGTCGCCGGTCACACCGACCAGGGCCTGGTCGTTTCCGCCGGCACGGGCGACAACATGGCCGCCGCGCTGGCCCTGGAGCTGGAGCCCGGCGACGCCGTGATCTCGATCGGCACCAGCGGCACCGTCTTCGGCGTGGCCGAGACCGGCTCCGCCGACGCGACCGGCCTCGTCGCCGGGTTCGCCGACGCCACGGGCAAGTTCCTGCCGCTCACCGCCGCTCTGAACGCGGCGCGCGTGCTCACCGCCGGCGCCGCGCTGCTCGGCGTCGAACTGCCCGAGTTCGACCGCCTCGCGCTCGCGGCCGAGCCGGGCGCGGGCGGGCTCACGCTGCTGCCGTACCTCGACGGCGAGCGCACCCCGAACCTGCCGGGCGCCACGGGTTCGCTGCACGGCCTGACCAGGGCGAACATGACCTCCGAGAACCTCGCGCGGGCCACCGTCGAGGGCATGGTCTGCGGCCTCGCCGCCGGTCTCGACGCCGTGCGCGCGCAGGGCCTGGACGTGCGCCGCGTGCTGCTCATCGGCGGCGGCGCGCAGTCCGCGGCCGTGCGGGCCGTCGCGCCGATCGTGCTCGGGGTGCCCGTGGTGATCCCCGAGGCCGGCGAGTACGTGGCGCTCGGCGCCGCGCGCCAGGCCGCGTGGGCGCTGGCCGGCACCGCCGAAGCGCCCGCCTGGGTGGGCGAAGGACCTGGAAACCGGCTCGTGCTGGACGAGCCGGCCGAGGCGCAGCGCGCCGCGGGCATGGAGATCCAGCGCCGCCACCTCGAGGCACGGGAAGCCGCGCACGGGGTTCCCGCGAAATTCGGAGAGGACTGACCGATGGCCACCATCACCTACGACAAGGCGACCCGGCGCTACCCCGGCACCGATCGGCCTGCTGTCGACGCGCTCGACCTGGAGATCGCCGACGGCGAATTCCTCGTGCTGGTCGGCCCGTCGGGTTCCGGCAAGTCGACCGCCCTGCGCATGCTCGCGGGCCTCGAGGACGTCGACGAGGGCTCGATCTGGATCGGCGACCGCGACGTGACGCAGCTGCCGCCGCGTTCGCGCGACATCGCGATGGTGTTCCAGAACTACGCGCTGTACCCGCACATGACCGTCGCGCAGAACATGGGCTTCGCGCTGAAGATCGCGGGCCGCCCGGCGTCGGAGATCAAGCAGAAGGTGCTCGAAGCCGCGAAGCTGCTGGACATCGAGCAGTACCTCGACCGCAAGCCGAAGGCCCTGTCCGGTGGTCAGCGCCAGCGCGTCGCCATGGGTCGCGCGATCGTGCGCGAGCCGCAGGTGTTCCTCATGGACGAGCCGCTGTCCAACCTGGACGCGAAGCTGCGCGTGTCGACGCGTACGCAGATCGCCGCCCTGCAGCGTCGCCTCGGCGTCACCACCGTGTACGTCACGCACGACCAGGTCGAGGCCATGACGATGGGCGACCGCGTGGCCGTGCTGTCCGACGGCCTGCTGCAGCAGTGCGACACCCCGCGCGCCCTGTACGACCACCCGGCCAACGTGTTCGTCGCCGGCTTCATCGGCTCGCCCGCCATGAACCTCGTTTCGGCGAAGCTCACCACCGACGGCGCCGAGGTCGGCGGCGCGAGCGTCCCGCTCACGTCGGCGATCCGCTCGGCCGCCGACGGGGACACCGTGACGCTGGGCTTCCGGCCCGAGTCGCTGGAGGTCACCACCGACACCGCCGGTTCCCTGCCCATCAAGGTCGACCTCGTGGAGGAGCTGGGCTCCGACGCCTTCGTCTACGGCAAGCTCGCGGGGTCCGTCGACGTCGCGGCCGAGGGCTCGTCGAAGAACGTGGTCGTGCGCGTCGACCCGCGTGCGACCCCGGCCATGGGCGACACGCTGCACCTGCGGATCCGTCCCGACGAGCTGCACGTGTTCTCCGGCACCACCGGGCTGCGCCTGCCCTGAGCACCTCGCATGGGAAACTGGCAGTCGTTATGACTGCCAGTTTCCCGCGAGCCGAGGTCGTGATCGACCTCGGCGCCGTGCGCCACAACGTCGCCCTCCTGGCCGCGCGCGCGTCCGGCTCGGCCGTGATGGCCGTGGTCAAGGCCGACGCGTACGGCCACGGCGCGGTGCCCGTCGCGCGCGCCGCCGTGGAGGCGGGCGCCACCTGGCTGGGCACGTGCTCGCTGGGTGAAGCGCTGGATCTGCGGCGCGCGGGGCTGTCCGTGCGCCTGTTCAGCTGGCTCGACGTGCCGGAGGTCGACTTCGCCCCCGGCATCGAGGCCGACGTCGACCTCGGCGTGAGCTCCGTCGACGAGCTCGAGCGCATCGCGGCCGCGGCCCGGCAGCTCGGGAAACGCGCGCGCGTGCACCTGAAGATCGACACGGGCCTGTCGCGCAACGGCTGCCAGCCCGCCGACTGGCCGGAGCTGGTCGAGGCCGCCGCGACGGCCTCCGGCGTCGAGGTGGTCGCCGTGTGGTCGCACCTCGCGTGCGCCGACGAACCGGGCCACCCGTCGATCGACCTCCAGGCCAAGCGCTTCGCCGACGCGTACGACGTCGCGCGCGCGGCGGGCCTTAAACCGCTGCGCCACCTCGCGAACTCCGCGGCGGTGCTCACGCGGCCCGACCTGCACTTCGACCTCGTGCGCCCGGGCATCGCGATCTACGGGCTGAATCCCGTGCCGCAGGCCGAAGATCTCCGCCCGGCCATGACGTTCCGCGCGGCCGTGGCGCTCACGAAGCGGCTGCCGGCGGGCGAGTCCGTCTCGTATGGACACACGTGGACGACCAAGCGCGACACCACGCTTGCGCTCGTGCCCGCCGGATACGCCGACGGGGTGCCGCGGTCGCTGTCGGGCCGCATGGAGGTGTGGCTCGGCGGGCGCCGGCGCGAGGTGGCGGGCCGCGTGTGCATGGACCAGCTCGTGGTCGACTGCGGTGACGACACCCCGGCCGTCGGCGACGAGGTCGTGCTCTTCGGCGCCGGTGGCTCGGGTGAGCCGACGGCGCGCGAGTGGGCCGACACGCTGGGCACGATCGACTACGAGATCGTCACCTCGATGTACCGGCCGCGCGTGCGCCGGCGGTACGTGGGGGAGCAGCCGTGAGGCCGTCGAACCGGCTGTGGGCGATCGTCGGCGGGCTCGGCGCCGTCGCCACCGGCACGGCCGCCGCGGCCATCGTCGCGGCGCAGCAACGCAGGCAGAGTGAGGACCAGTTCGTGGACGAGCCGCTGGGCGAGCTGAAGCCCGACCGCGCGTTCACGGTCGCGGCCGAGGACGGCACGCCGCTTTCGGTCGAGGAGATCGACCCGGAGGACGGCGGCGAAGCGGAGCTGACGCTCGTCGGCGTGCACGGGTTCGCGTTGTCCCGCAAGTCGTGGCACTTCCAGCGCCGCGCGATCGCCGCGCTGAAGGTGCCGCGCGTGCGCCAGGTCTACTACGACCACCGCAGCCACGGCCTCTCCGGCGCGGCGACGGCGGAGAACAGCACCATCGAGCAGCTCGCGCACGACCTCGACAGCGTGCTGCGCGCCGTCGTGCCCGACGGTCCGATCGTCCTCATGGGACACTCCATGGGCGGCATGGTGGTGATGGAGCTGGCTTCGCAGCGGCCCGAGCTGTTCGAGGACCGCGTGTGCGGCGTGGTGTTCATCGCGACGGCCGCGGGTGAGGTCGGGGCGCGTGGGCTGCCGCGTTCGCTGCTGTCGAAGTACAACCCGCTGACCAAGGGCGTCGGCAACCTGGCGGGCTGGCAGCCGGGGCTCGTGGAGTTCGTGCGCGCCGCCGGGGGACAGCTGGAGCGCCAGGCCGTGCGCCGCCTGGCGTTCGGCAGCCGCGACGTGTCGCCGCGGCTGGTGGACTTCATGCTCGAAATGCTCGCCGTGACGCCCGTGCGGGGCCTGGTGAACTTCGTCGACACGCTCGGCAGCCACAACCGCTACGCCGCGCTGGCCGGCCTCAAGCACGCCGCGGTCCTCGTGATCGGCGGCGACTCCGACCGCTTCACGCCTTTCGCGCACGCCGAGCGCATCGCGGCCGAGCTGCCCGAGGCCGAACTGGTGCGCGTGCGCGGCGCGGGGCACATGGTGCAGCTCGAACAGCCCGACCTCGTGACGGGCCATCTCATCGATCTCCTGCAGCGCTGCTCCGGCGGCGCCGCACCGAACCGGCGGAACTGGTGGTGGACACGGTGACGTTCCTTCTCGCGACCCCTGAGGACACGATGGCCTTCGGCCGGTCCCTCGGCGCGTCCCTGCGCGCGGGCGACCTCGTGCTGCTGGCCGGTCCGCTGGGTGCCGGCAAGACGACGCTCACCCGCGGCATCGCCGACGGTCTCGGCGTCGGCGGCCGCGTCAGCTCCCCGACGTTCGTGCTGGCCCGCGTCCACGGCGCCGGCCCGGCCGGCGTGCCGCTGGTCCACGTCGACGCCTACCGCCTCGGCGGCGACCTCGCCCAGCTCGACGACCTCGACCTCGACACCGACCTCGAACGCTCCGCCCTCGTCGTCGAATGGGGCGAGGGCTCGGCGGAACGCCTGTCGGAGGACTACCTGGTCGTGCGCATGGCACGCCGCGACGACGACGTGCGCGAGGTGACGCTGGAGCCGCACGGCGCGTGGGCGTCGCGGATCCCGTTGCCGACGGTTTAGGTGTGTTTGGCCAGGACGTTGGTAGCGAGCGGCCTGGTTGACGTCGGGAGAGCCTCATCCGGGCCGGCAAAACCGCCGCGGTGCGCTCTGAGCGGGACCGGCCCGGCGAGCTGGTCCACGTGGACGTCACGAAGATCGGCCGCATCCCCGACGGCGGTGGCTGGCGAGCCCATGGCCGCGTGAACCGGGAAGCCACCCGTGACCGCAGCGTCAAGGTCGGGTTCCACTACGTCCACTCCCTGGTCGACGACCACTCCCGGCCGGCCTACTCCGAGATCCTCCCGGATGAGAAGGGCTCGACCTGTGCTGCGTTCCTGCTCCGGGCGATCACCTAACGAGCACGGCATCCGGCAGAAGTCCACCAGGCCGCACTGCCCTGGCAGAACGGGAAAGTCGAGCGCCTCAACCGGACTCTGCACACCGAATGGGCCTACGGGCAGGTCTTCACCGGCAACACCAACCGAGCCACCGGCCTTTCCCGCGGCTCGAGCACGACAACACCCAACGCCGACACAGCGCACTCGGCGGCCACCCACCCACCAGCCGATTGCCACCAACCTGATGGCCACATACCTCTAGGGCTTGACGATCCCCCGTGCCAGCCCGAGCGCGACGAGGTCCTGCGGCCGCAACCGCAGCTGGTCGGCCGTGGCCGGTACCTCCGTCAGCGGACGTTTGAGGATCGCCGCCGCGGCTTCGGGGGACGTGACGGAGAAGTAGGCGTCCGGGGCGATCCACGTGTTGTCCGGCGCCGCGAAGGCCAGCGCGCCGCCCGAGCCGCCCTCGCCGATGACGAGCGTGGTGACCGGGGCCGACGCTGAGGCGATGGCTTCGAACAGGTCCGCGATGGCGGGGCCGGCGCCGCCCTCTTCGGCGTTCGCGTCGTTGGCGGCGCCGGGGGTGTCGACGAGCGTCAGCACGGGGATCCCCAGCCGGGAGGCCAGGCGCACCAGGCGGGCGGCCGTGCGGAAACCCGCCGGACGCGTCGCGGTGCCGCACTGCGCGGCGTACGCGACCGCGCGCCCGTCGCGCCAGCCCAGGCCGCACAGGACACCGTCGTCGACGCTGCCGGCGCGGTCGCCGCGGATGGGCTCGCGCCAGTCGAAGTAGGTGTCGAGGTATTCGGCCGCGCGCGCCCGGTGGGAGGACCGGGCCAGCCGCACGGCTTCCCAGCCCGTCTCCGGTAGCGCGACCTCCCGCGCGGCCGCGGGCGGCGGCGCCGGCTCCGAGGACCGCGCCGTCACCAGCCGCACCCACCGCTCCAGGACCGCGCCCAGGTCGGCCGGCGAAACGAGCTGGTCGACCTGGCCCCATTCGTAGTGCGCCTCGGCCGTGTAAGCCTCCGAAGGCGAAGTCGCCGGCCGCACGCGCGAGCCCGCGAAGCCCACCTGCGCCAGCGGCAACCCGAGCACCACGTCGGCGCTCGCGCCGAGCGTCGCCCAGCCGCCACCCGTCGTCGGGTCGCGCAGCACGGAGATCTGCGCCACGCCGTCCGCCCGCGCCGCCGCCGACGCGCGCGCGATCCGCTGCAGCTGCGACAACGCCCGCATCCCGTGCTGCATGCGCGAGCCGCCCGTCGCGATCAGCGACACCACCGGCAGCCGCCGCGCCCGCGCCCGCGCGAACGCCGCCTCGACGCGGTCGCCGGTGCGCCGCCCGATCGACCCGCCGAGGAACCCGAACTCCCACACGATCAGCACCACCGGCGCCGCCCCGACCAGCGCCTCGCCGACGACCACGGACTCGCGTTCACCGGTGCGCTCCGCCGCGACGGCGTGGGCCTCGACGTAGCGGGGCCAGCCGATGGGGTCGTCCACCCCGTCCACCACGCCGTCCCATTCGGACAGTTCGGTGAAGCTGGTGGCGAGCTGCGCGATCACCTCGCGCGCCGAGGCCGTCACCCCAGCGCCCGCTTCATGATCTTGCCCATGTCGTTGCGCGGCAAGGCATCCAGGTACCGCACGACCCGCGGCCGCTTGTGCGGAGCGAGCAGTTTCGCGACGTGGTCGGCGAGTTCCCCGGCCGACGGCTGGGAACCGGCGGCGGGCACCACCCACGCCACGATCCGCTCGCCCAGGTCGTCGTCGGGCTCACCCGTCACGGCCGCCTCCGCGACGTCCGGGTGCTCCAGCAGCGCGTTCTCGATCTCGCCCGCGCCGATCTTGTACCCGCCGCTCTTGATCAGGTCCGTCGCTTTCCGGCCGACGATCTTCACGTACCCGTCGGAGTCGCGCGTCGCCATGTCGCCCGTGCGGAACCAGCCGTCGACGACCGCGGCGGCCGTCGCGTCGGGGCGGTTGAGGTACTCGGTGAACAGGTTGGTGCCGCGCACGTGGATCTCGCCGACCGTCTCGGTGTCGGTGATCTCCTCACCCGCGTCGCCGACCAGCCGCAGCTCGACGCCCGCGAGCGGCACCCCGACCGTGCCCGGTTTGCGCTCGCCGTCGGCGCGCACGCTGGTGTTCATCAGCGTCTCGGTCATCCCGTAGCGCTCGACGACCTGCTGCCCGGTCGCCGCCGTGATGCGCTGGTGGTCGTGCACCGGCAGCGCCGCCGACCCCGACACCAGCAGCCGGGCGCCGCGCAACGCGTCGGCCAGCGCGGAGTCGGTCGCCACCGCCTCCGCGATGCGGTGGTACATCGTCGGGACGCCGAACAGCATCGTCGCGCCGCCGCGCAGCTCCCGCGCCACGCCCTCGGTCGAGAACCGGCCGAGGTGGCGCACCGAACCGCCGCGGCGCAGCGGGCCGAGGACGCCCAGGATCAGGCCGTGCACGTGGAACAGCGGCAGGCCGTGCACCAGCACGTCGGCGGCCGTCCACTGCCACGCGTCCTCCAGCGCGTCGAGCGTCGACGCGACAGCGCGGCGGGGGAGCACCACGCCCTTGGGCGGGCCGGTGGTCCCGGAGGTGTAGACGATGAACGCGGGCGCCTCGGCGTCCGGTTCCGCCGACGGCACCGGGCCGGTTCCCGTCAGCGGGATGTCCCGGCGCTCGAGCCCGGACAACCCTTCCGGCAGTTCGGCGCCGGGCTCGGCCAGCACCAGTTCCGGCGCGCTGTCGGCGAGGATGTGAGCGAGCTCGCGTTCGCCGATCTTGGGGTTCAGGGGCACCACCGGCACTCCGGCCAGCAGCCCGGCGACCACGGCGACGCTCGTGTGCAGCGTCGGCGTCGCCCACACCGCGATCCGGCCCGCGGGCAGCCCGGCCGCGAGCGAGCCGGCGACCGCGCCCAGCTCGGCGAAGGTGAGGGCCTGATCGCCGAAGCGCAGCGCCTCTTTCCGGGAACCGGCGGTGATCGCGGGGAACAGCGGATCGGGCACGGCGAGGACCTCCAGCACGGCGTCGGCGGGTGTCAGATCCGCACCGTACCGCGAGGTGACGCTCACCACCTGCGACGCGATTCACACGGCTGAAGGGTTGCCCCGATCGGCCCGCCAGCCTGGTGCTCCGGGACTGGACGTAAGCTGGGATACCGTGCTGGTACTGGCGATCGACACCTCGACCCCGGCCGTGACCGCGGGCATCGTCGCCGTGGACGAGGCGGAACTGACCACCCGGGCTGACCGCGTGACGGTGGACCCGCGAGCCCACGGTGAGCTCATCACCCCGCACGCGACGGCCGCGGCCGAAGCTGCGGGGGTGACCCTGCGCGACCTCGACGCGATCGTCTGCGGCGTCGGCCCCGGCCCGTTCACGGGCCTGCGCGCGGGCCTGGCGACGGCGGCCGCGTACGGCCACGCGCTCGGCATCCCGGTCCACCCCGTGGGCAGCCTCGACGCGATCGCCGCCGAGGTGGTGCGCACCGACAAGCCGTTCCTCGTGCTCACCGACGCGCGCCGCCGCGAGGTGTACTGGGCCGAGTACGACGCCGCGGGCGTCCGCGTGAGCGGTCCCCACGTGCAGAAGCCGGCGGAGGTCGAGACCACCGCGCGCGTCGCCGCCGGGGACGGTGCCCTGCTGCACGCCGCCGCGATCGGCGTCGTGCCCATCGAGCCGCGGTTCCCGTCGCCCGCGGGCCTGGTCGCGGTCGCGCGGGAAGCCCTGCTGACCCGCGCCGAGCCCGCGCCGCTGACGCCGCTGTACCTGCGCCGCCCCGACGCCGTCGAGCCCACGGCTCGGAAACGGGTGACCGCACCGTGAAGCTCGACCGCCTGCGTCGCAGCGACGTCCGGCGCTGCGCGGACATCGAGCGGATCCTCTTCCCGGGCGACGACCCGTGGAGCGCCGCGGCGTTCCACTCCGAACTCGACCAGGGCCACCTGTACGTCGCCGCCCGCTCCGACGACGGCACCGAGCTGCTCGGGTACGCCGGCCTCGCGGTGGTGGGCCGCCGCGGGGACTACGAGACGAGCGTGCACACGATCGGCGTGGTGCCCGAGGCCCAGGGCCAGGGCATCGGCAAGGCCCTGCTGCGCGCGCTGCTGGAACGCGCCGACGAACTGTCGGCGCCGGTGTTCCTCGAGGTGCGCACCGACAACGACACGGCCGTCGGCCTGTACGAACGGCACGGTTTCGAGAAGCTCGGCATCCGGAAGCGCTACTACCAGCCCTCCGGCGCCGACGCCTTCACCATGGTCCGCCCCGCGCGGACCCCGGCACGAGATGAGGTGGCCGGCTGATGTCGCGCGTCATCATGGGAATCGAGAGCTCCTGCGACGAGACCGGCGTCGGACTGGTCCGCCTGCACGACGACGGCTCGGTGGAGCTGCTCGCCGACGAGGTGGCCTCCAGCGTCGAGCAGCACGCGCGCTTCGGCGGCGTGGTGCCCGAGGTCGCCAGCAGGGCGCACCTCGAGGCGATGGTGCCGACGGCCGAGCGCGCGTTCGCGACGGCGGGGCTCAAACTGTCCGATGTGGACGCCATCGCGGTGACGGCGGGTCCCGGCCTGGCGGGCGCGCTGCTGGTGGGCGTCTCCGCGGCGAAGGCGTACGCGTCGGCGCTGGACGTGCCGCTGTACGGCGTGAACCACCTGGCGGGCCACATCGCCGTGGACACGCTGCAGCACGGGCCGTTGCCGTCGCCGGTGCTGGCGCTGCTCGTGTCCGGCGGGCACACGCAGCTGCTGCGCGTGGACGACATCGCGTCGAAGATCACCGAGATCGGGTCCACTGTGGACGACGCGGCGGGTGAGGCCTACGACAAGGTCGCGCGCGTGCTCGACCTGCCGTACCCGGGCGGGCCGCCGATCGACAAGGCGGCGAAGCTCGGCAACGGGTCGGCCATCGCGTTCCCGCGCGGCATGACCGGTCCGCGCGACGCCAAGTTCGACTTCTCGTTCTCCGGCTTGAAAACGGCTGTGGCCCGGTGGGTGGAGAACGTCGAACGCGCCGGCGGCGAGGTGCCGGTGAACGACGTCGCGGCGTCGTTCCAGGAGGCCGTCGCCGACGTGCTGACCGCGAAGGCCGTGAAGGCGGCGCAGGAACAGGGGATCGGCACGATCGTGATCTCCGGCGGCGTCGCGGCCAACTCGCGGCTGTCGGAACTCGCGGCGGAGCGCTGCGCGGCCGCCGGCATCGAGCTGCGCGTGCCGCGCCCGCGGCTGTGCACGGACAACGGCGCGATGATCGCGGCGCTGGGCGCCCACGTCGTCGCGGCCGGGCGGCCGACGGCGCCGTGGGAGTTCTCCGCGAACCCGGGGCTGTCGGTCGAGATCGTGTCGCTCTAGTTCGCGGCTTCCTCCAGCGCCTGCCGGGTAGTGAGCAGGTGCTCGATGGCGGTGACGGCTCGTTCGGCCGCGTGGCCGTCGCCGTACGGGTTCGGTGTGGCCGTGGGGTGGAGCCGGCCCGCCAGCAGGCGCGTCGCGGCGCCGGTGATCCGGGCCGGGTCCGTGCCGACGAGCCACGCGCACCCGGCGTCGACGGCTTCGGTGCGTTCGGTGACGTCGCGCAGGACCAGCACGGGTGTGCCGAACGTCGGCGCTTCTTCCTGGATGCCGCCGGAGTCGGTGAGCACGAGGGACGCCAGGCGCAGCGCGCGCACGAGGTCGGGGTACTCGAGCGGTTCGGTGATCGTGATGCGGCCGACGCCACCGAGCGCGTTCGTGACTTGCGCGCGCACCGCCGGGTTGGGGTGCACGGGGAACAGCACCTGCACGTCTTCGTGCGTTTCGACGATCCGCTTCACGGCCGTGAGCGTCCGGTCCAGCGGCTCACCCCACGACTCGCGCCGGTGCGACGTGACGAGCACCAGCCGTTCCCCGGCCTCCGCGATCTCCATCTCGAGCAGCGCGAGCCCCGGGTCGATCGCGGGCAGGTCCCGCGCCGTGATGGCGAGGACGGCGTCGACCACCGTGTTCCCCGTCAGCACGACGTGCTCCGGCGCGATGCCCTCGGCGTGGAGCGCTCGCTGGGCCGCCACGGTCGGGGCGAGGTGCAGCGCCGCGATCCGCGCGACCATCTGCCGCGTGCCCTCCTCGGGGAACGGCGCCGCGAGGTCCTTCGTGCGCAGCCCGGCTTCCAGGTGGACCACCGGGATGCCCAGCCAGAACGCCGCGAGCGCGCCCGCCAGCCCCGTGGTGGTGTCGCCCTGGACGACCACCGCGGCCGGTCTCAGGTCTCGCAGCTTGGCGTCGAGCGCGGGCAGCAGGCCGGCCACCAGCTCCGCCTGCGTCCCCGCCACGCGCGGGGGAACGTCCAGCCACACGTCGACGCCCACCCCGAACGGCACGAGCGCCTGCTCGACCATCCCCTGGTGCTGCCCGCTGTGGACCACCACGGGCCGCACCCCGGCCCGCCCCGCCAGCGCCACGGCCAGCGGAGCCAGCTTCACCGCCTCCGGCCGGGTACCGGCCAGCACCATCACGTCCACGAGCTCCACACCTTCGAGTGTCCCGGAATTCCGGCCGGGCGACGGGCCGGTTTTTGCTGGTCATCGGCTGCTGCGCGGATCGGCGGCCGCCGCCGTGGACCACGACGGCCGCCGGCCGGCCGCTAGTCCTCCGCGCGGGCGAGGCGCCGGTTGCGGCGGCGGGCGGCGATCACCGCGGCGATCCCGAGGACCACGAGGAGCGCGCCGAGGATGAGCCACCAGCCGACGTCGGCGCCGGTGGCGGCGAGGGTGCCCACGCCGCCACCGGCGACATCGACGCCCGCACCAGGCATCTTGTACATCGATCGATCACCTCGAACCGGGTCGGGCGACCGAGCGGCGCCGCGTGAACCGCAGGCCGACGGGCACGGCGACGGCGGCCAGCACTCCCAGCCCCACCCACAGGCCGGTGCCCGACGCGAGCGGCATCGGCGGTGCGGCCGGGCCGCAGGTCGCCGACGACAGGATCACGTCGCCCGAGCCGAGCGCGCCGACGACGCCGCCCAGCAGCTTCAGGTGCGGCGCGTTGACGGTGAGGCTGCCGTCCGGGTTGTGGATCTGCTCGTTGAGGATCAGCGTGGCGACGTTGACCGGCCCGAGCGCGACCTTCACCTGTGTGTTCGGCGTCGGGTTCGCGTCGACGGTGCCAGCTGCCCAGCTTCGCGTCGGCCAGCGTCGCGCTGCCCTTCACGCCTTCCTGGGTCGCCGTGCAGACGGCCTCGATGACGCCGACGTTCACGTTCCCGAGCACCGCCTTGAGCAACGGCAGCCCGACGCCCGCGACGGACGCCTTCGCCGTGACCGAACCCGAGTTGTCGTCCCGGATCGCCGAGGCCGCGACCGCACCCGTCGTGAGGATGCCGGGCAGGTCGATCTTCGCCAGTAACGCCGAAGTCGGGCCGTTGGTGTCCGCCGCCGAGAGCGGGCCGGCCTTCACCGCGTTCGCGCCGAGGAGCTGGACGTTGACATTGGCGCCGTAGGTGGAACCGTCGCCGGGCGCCGCCGAGGCCGGAACCGCTCCGGCGAGGGCGATGCCCGCCACCACAGCGGCGAGCACCCCGCCTCGTCGCAAGAGGTGTTTCTTCACTGGTCCTCCGATTTTTGTCAGGGTGAGCCGCTGCACGGACGAATCCCGCTGATCAAGAGTCGGCACGCGAGACGGATATCGGTGGTCCCGCCGGAAATGGCACACAATTCTGCCCGGACCACCGAATCGGGTGGTTTCCCGCGGAACGTTTCCCACGTCGGTGCCGCCATCACCTGAACGCCCTAGCAAGGTTCCATTCGTGCCGAAAGGCGCTGGGAGATCCCTGAGAAGGGGATACCGGTGAAAGGTCCGGCTGTGGTGACTCGCGCTGTCGGCGGGATCCGTTCGTTTTCCCGAAGTTTCCGGCTGGGAGGGTCGTTGTGGTGGTGGTGAACGCACCTGTGTCCGGCGCGCCCCGGTTTCCGCTGCGTGTGGCGGTCGCCGGGGCCGTGGCGATCGGCGTGGGGCTCGTGCTGGTGGAGCGGTTCTACCGCGAACTGGAAGTGCAGCTCGCGGGTCTGATCCTGAGGATCATCACCTCATCGGGGCAGTCGGGAAACCGTGTACTTCGGGTTGACCGGCGCTACCCCGTTCGGGTTGAGAATGACCCCGGAATGCTCATCGGTATTCCTGCTACTGCCACTCTTGCTCGTCACCGCGGCCTTCCTGTACTTCCGCCTGCAGAATGCGCGACGGCTGTTTATTTCGCTGGGAATTTCCGCGATCACCGTGATTCTCGTGAATCAGTTGTGCATTCTCACGATCGTCGGTCTCGTGCACGCGCTCGGCACCGACGAGGGCTACTATGGGGGCACACGCTGCTCGGCTCGATGGTCAGCGTGCTCGGCGGCGCGCTCTCGCTCGTGCTGTTCGGCTGGCTCGCCACCCGCGGGAACAAGGCCGGGCGGGCCGCGTGACCGACGCCGGTTTCAAGGTCCTGCTGTCGAGCACGCAGGCGTTCGCGCTGACGATGAGCGTCGCGTTCCTCGTGTACGTCGCGCTGATCGTGGTGCCCTTCTTGCGTCGCAAACCGGCTCCGGTGGGCGATCCGGACGCGTTCACCTGGCACTTCTTCGTGCCGTGCCGCGACGAAGAGGCCGTCATCCGCGAGACCGTGCGGTACCTGCGCACCACGTTCCGCCGGACGCACGTCTGGGTCGTCGACGACGACTCCGACGACCGCACCGCCCGTGTCGTCCGCTCGGTCTGGCGGCGCAACGGCGGCTACGACACCAACCTGCACCTCGTGGAGCGCAAGCGCCCGGACGCCCGCACGGGCAAGGGCGACGCGCTCAACGCCGCCTACCACGAACTCGACGACTGGCTGCCACCCGGCGTGGACCGCGACGAGGTCGTCGTCGTGGTCGTCGACGCCGACGGCCGGCCCGCCCGGAACTGCCTCGAGGTCTGCGCCGCCGGCCACCTCTTCGGCGACGCGAAGATCGGCGCCGTGCAGCTGGACGTGCGGATGAGCAACGTCCGCACCCGCCCGCCGGGGCGCACGTGGTTCGCCCGCGCGTTCGGCCTCAAGCTCGCCCAGCTGCAGGACCTCGAGTTCCGCACCGCGATCGCCGCCATCCAGACCTCTCGCGGCTTCACCGGCACGATCTCCATGGGCGGCAACGGCCCGTTCACCCGCCTGTCGGCCCTCGACTCCATCGCCGGCGCCGAACGCCGGCCCTGGCGCGGCTCCCTGCTGGAGGACTTCGAGCTCGGCGTCCACCTGCTCACGACCGGCTGGCGCACGGGGTTCACGCCGGACTCCCACGTCGCCCAGGAAGGCCTGTACAGCCTGCGGCGCTTCCTCGTGCAGCGCACGCGCTGGGGCCAGGGGACGATGCAGTGCTCGCGCTACCTGCGCCGCATCTGGGATTCACCGCACGTGTCCACTTCGGGCGCCGCGGAGATGATGTACTACCTGGCGCAGCCGTGGCTGCAGCTGCTCGGCTCGCTGCTGTACCCGGTGCCCTTCTTGCTGCTACTCGTCACCACCGCCGGCGATCCGGCCCAGGTCTGGACCTGGTTCACCGGCGGCGCCTGGATCCTCTTCGCGATCTACGGCTCGTTCGGGCTCCTGCCGTTCGTCGTCTGGGGCCCGATCTACCAGCTGAAGTGCCTGCGCAGCAAGAACATCTTCCGCGGCGTCGGCCTGGGCCTGCTCTACGCCGCGTACAGCTACACCTTCTACGTCACGTCGTGGCGTGCGCTGTTCCGCTTGGTGCGCCGCCGCAACGGCTGGTCGAAGACCCGTCGCAACACCGAGGCCACCGCGGGCGTCAAGGTGGCCCTCGACAGCTGACGAAACCGGCCCCTCCCCGGGAGGGGCCGGTTCGCGGGCCGGCTCAGATCGCCGGCAGCAGCAGCACGTCGTCGAGGTTGACGTACTCGACGCGGTGTCCGAACTGGATCTCGGCGTACCTCGTCTTGCCCCGCACGACCACGTGCTGGGACACGTCGAACGTCGTCGCCGAGTAGTACTCCGAGCCGACGATGCCGCCGGCGGTGTACTTCTGGCCCGCGGCGAACGTGTACGGCATCGGGGCCAGCGCCTGCGGGGTGATCCCGGCCGGGTAGGCCGACGCCTCGGGGAACGCCCGTCCGTACACGGGGACCGTCGCCTTGCCCGGGCGCGGGGTCACCACGAGCCCGCTCGCCGGGACCACCGCCGAACTCGGCAGCCAGCCCTTCTGCCCGAGGTACCAGATCGCCGTCCAGCCGCCCTGGCGCCCGGCCACCGCGTACTTCTGGCCGGTGGCCACGCGGCTGCCCACATCGGACACGTCCACAGTGGACGGCGAAGAGCCGTGCAGCCCGACGTCGGCGAGCAACGGCGACGACGCGTCCGGCGCCGTGTGCAGCCACACCGCCTCCGAACCCCGCACCGGGCACGGGTTGCCGGACCCGATCTTGTCGCAGCCGGTGATCGCGGGTTTGTTGGTGGCGAACGACGGCGCGATCGTCACCATCGGCGAACCGGGCCGGCCCGACGCCTTGATCGGCGCGCCCAGCAGGTCGAAGTAGTGCGACCAGTCCCAGTACGGGCCCGGGTCCCAGTGCATGCCCGCGATGGTCGCGGGCGTGGTGCCCGGCACGTTGTCGTGGCCGATGATGTGCGCGCGGTCGAGCGGGACGCCGTAGCGCTTCGCCAGGTAGCCCACGAGCTTCGCCGACGACCGGTACATCGCCTCGGTGTACCAGGTACCTTGCGCGGCGAAGCCCTCGTGCTCGACGCCGATCGACTTCGCGTTGACGTACCAGTTGCCCGCGTGCCACCCGACGTCCTTCGTCGCCACGTGCTGCGCGATCAGCCCGTCCTGCGAGCGCACGGTGTAGTGCCACGCCAGGTACGTCGGGTCCTGCGCCAGCGTCAGCGCGTCGGCCCAGTAGCCCTCGGTGTCGTGGATGACGATGGTGTCGATCTTCTGGCTCTGCGGCCGGTTCGCGATGTCGTGGTTGCCGTAGTCGCCGCCCGGCAGCTCTTGGTACGGCGCGGGCACGGATTCGCACGCCACCGACTTCGGGCACTCCGTGGCGGGCGGCGCCTCGGCGCGCAGCCCCAGCCGGTCGGCCTGCGCGCGGTCGGGCGCGAGGCCGGGCGTCGCGGCGAGGGTGACCGCCTGGCCGTCGTCGGTCGTGCGCGTCTCACCCGTTGCCAGGGTGCCGAAGACCTCGTCGGCGAACGACCTCGCCGCCGTCACGTCGTCCGAACCGCTGTACGCGGCGACGGCGCCGTACCAGTCGTTGGCCGCGGTGCTGCGCACGCCGAGGCGGCGCTGGTACTCGGCCAGCAGCGCCGCGCCGCCGCGGATGTTCTGCGCCGGGTCGCGGCGCAGCGTCGCGGCGTCGGTGTGCAGCAGCGCGGCCGCTTCGTCGACGGTCTGCAGGCTCGGCGGTGTGGCGGCGGGCCCGTCGGCCTTCGGGTGCACCGCGGGCCGGGCCGCATCCCCGCGCGGGTCTTCGCCGCCCTGGTCGAATTCGCTGGTCACGACGCCGGCCGCGCGCAGATCCGTGAGGTGCATCGGCCCGTACCCGGCCGCCGTGCTGGGCGTGGCGGCGTTGTAGTCCCAGCGGGACTCCAGGTACGAGACGCCGAGGAGCACGTCGAGCGGCACGCCGAATTCGCGCGCCGCGTTCACGAAGTCCTGCTGGCGCTGCTGGTTCGGCGGCTGGGCCTGCGCGGGCACCGGCGTCGCCAGTGCAACCGCCAGCAACCCCGCGCCGCCCGCGACGGCGAGCCGTCGCGCGAGCGTGTGGGACATGGTGGGACCCCCAGGTGGTCAGGTGCTGTTCGGGCGAAACCTAACCAGAACCGGGGGCGAGTGGTAATCCGTCGTTACGGCGGTTCCGCTCAGCGGTCCACTCAGTCCGCGGTGCGGCTGACGACGAGCACGAGCGACCCGTCGTAGGCCTGCCGCTGCCTGAGGTGGCCGTGGCCGGCGTCCCACGTGCCGTCGGCGAGGTCCCGCTTGAGCGTGGCTTCGAACCGGTCGTGCACCCCTTTGCCGACAAAGCTCCACGCGGAGCACGCCTGCCGCGCGGCCGGGTCCAGCAGCAGCTCGGGGCGCCCGAAGTACGCCTCGTTGAACCCGTCGGCGCAGTCCTTCGGGATCGGCACGGAAATGGTCTCGACCTCGCCGCCCAGGCCTTCGGCGAGCTCCGTGACCGACGGGTAGCGCCGCGCTTCGGTGTCGAGCACCTCCGGCGCGTACTCGTACAGCCAGAAACCGCGCACGAGATCGGGGTCGCAGGTCAGGATCGCGACCGGTCCCGTCGTGACCCGCCGCAGTTCGCTCAGCCCCCGCGCGAGATCGGGCCACTGGTGCACGGTGAACGTCGCCATCGCCGCGTCGAAGCTGCCGTCGTCGAACGGCAGGTCCTCGGCCGTCGCGTTTACCGCCGGCCGCCCGGCGGGCCGCAGCGCCCGCATCGACGCCGACGGTTCGACCGCTGTCACGGCCCGGTCCGCGGGCTCGTACGACCCGGCTCCGGCCCCGACGTTCACCACGGTCTCCGCGTCGCCGAGCACGTCGGCGACGGCCCGCGCGATCAGCGGCTCGGGGTGGCGGAATCCCCGGTAGACCTTGCCGATCTCGCCGTAGTCCGCGTCGCCCGCGCTGCCGTCGGCCATCCTGGTGATCACCGGCCGAGCGTAACCAGGACCGTGGCGCGGCTCAGGCGATTCCGGCTTTCGCAGCCGGTTCGGTGTGGATCACGGCCGCCGCGAGCCGTGGCGTGGTTTCGCGCAGGCGGTCTTCGACCTCGTGCGCGAGCCGGTGGGCCTCGTCGACGGTGAGGGTGTCGTCGACGCGGATGGCGAGGTCCGCGTGGAGGCGGTGACCGATCCAGCGCATCCGCAGGTCCGCCACGTCGCGCACGCCCGGGACGGCGCGGGCGGCGAGTTCGGCGTGCTCCACAGTGGACGGATCGACGCCGTCCATGAGCCGGCGGAACACCTCCTTCGCGGCGTCGCGCAGGACCAGGAGGATCGCGGCGGTGATGACGAGGCCGATGATCGGGTCGGCGGCCGGGAAACCGAGCGCCACGCCCGCCGCGCCCAGGACCACGGCCAGCGAGGTGAACCCGTCGGTGCGGGCGTGCAGCCCGTCGGCCACGAGGGCGGCCGATCCGATCTGCCGGCCAACCGTGATGCGGTAGCGCGCGACGAGTTCGTTGCCGGCGAACCCGGCCACGCCGGCGACCGCGACGACCCACAGGTGCGTCACCGGCTGCGGGTCGATCAGCCGCCGGATCGCCTCGTACGCCGACAGCACGGCGGACCCGGCGATGATCAGCACCACGACCACGCCCGCGAGGTCTTCGGCGCGGCCGAGCCCGTAGGTGTAGCGGCGCGTCGCCGCCTTGCGGCCCAGCAGGAACGCGAGCCCGAGCGGCAGCGCGGTCAGCGCGTCGGCGAAGTTGTGGATCGTGTCGCCCAGCAGCGCCACGGATCCGGTGAGCAGCACCAGCACCACCTGCACGAGCGCGGTGGCGAAGAGCGCTGCGAACGACCAGACCAGCGCCCGGATGCCGCGGCGGCTGGTCTCCAGCGCGTCGTCGACGCGGTCGGTGCTGTCGTGGCTGTGCGGGGCGAGGGCGTGGCGCACGCGGCCGAAGCCGTGGTGGTGCCCGTGACCGGTGGTCATGGCGGGGAGCTTACCAGCGTATCTGCGTATGAATGAAGGTATGTAGGTATGCACGCAGCCGCGTAGGGTGCTCGGTATGCACAGCGCGCTGCCGGATTTCGACATGCCCAACGACGAGCAGGTGCACCTCGCCGCCGAGTCCTTCCGGCTGCTCGCCGACCCGACGCGCATCAAGGTCCTGTGGGCGCTGCTGCAGGGCGAGTCGTCCGTCGCGTGCCTCGCCGAACTCGCCGGCGTCACCCCGACGTCCGTGTCGCAGCACCTGGCCAAACTGCGCCTCGCCGGCCTCGTCAAGGGCCGCCGCGAGGGCACGTTCGTCTTCTACTCCGCCGCCGACGACCACGTCCGCCGCCTCCTGGCCCAGGCCCTCCACCACGCCGACCACGTCGACCGCGACCTCCCCTTCGGCTCCGACGGCCACCCCGAACCCCACCGTCCGCGCGCCGAGAAGTGACCCCCCGGCCAGCGGCGGCGGCAAAACCGCCGGTCAGGGCTGGTGGGGCCGGGTTTGTCCAGCAGTGGACGCAGGCCTGCCGCTCTGGCCGACGCCGCCGAGCGAGCCCGTCGCGGACGCGGCAACCGCGCGCTGCCGAGCGGGTTGAGCCACAAGATCCGCGCGGAGGACGCCGAGGCTCGCTCGCCAGCCGCGCTTCCTTGCGCGCGTTCGTTTAGCGCAGGACCACCGCTTCAAGGGTCACTCCGCGATGGACGCAAGCGCGCCCTTGAGGCCGACGGCCAGCTGGCGGAAGCGGGGACGAGGATGACGGAGACGGCCGACCACCGCGGATCGCGCCTCGACATGTCGCCTCACCGGAGACCGGGGCAGGCATACTGAAGGCGACCAGGTCGAGGTGCTGCGGAGAGTTCACGGAACCACCGCGGAGCAAAACCGCCGGTCAGGACTGGTGGCGCGAAGTTTCGCCACGTCGGGCAGACCCTCCTTGCAAAGCTGGCACTCCCGTGGCTAGAGTGCTAATCGAACGGCCCGAACACGCCCGGCACCCGCGACGGCGGGGGTGGTAGGAGCCGTAAGTCATCCTGCCGACGCTTTCGACGACCGTGGAGGTCAACCCGGTGAGCGTGAACATCAAGCCGCTCGAGGACAAGATCGTTGTCCAGACGAGCGAGGCCGAGGAGACGACCGCTTCCGGCCTCGTCATCCCCGACACCGCCAAGGAAAAGCCCCAGGAGGGCAAGGTTCTGGCCGTGGGCCCGGGCCGCATCGACGACAAGGGCAACCGCGTGCCGCTCGACGTGGCCGTGGGCGATGTCGTCATCTACTCCAAGTACGGCGGCACCGAGGTCAAGTACAACGGCGAGGACTACCTGATCCTCTCCGCCCGCGACGTGCTGGCCGTCATCAACTGACGACCGCTCGCAGCGCATGACGCCCCGGGCCCCGCTCAAGCCGGGGACGGGGCGTCTTTGCGTCTCCGTCACACCCTCCGAAAGGTAATCGGAACCAAGCCATGCCCAAGCAGATCAACTTCGACGAGGACGCTCGTCGCGCGCTGGAGCGCGGGGTGAACAAGCTCGCCGACGCGGTCAAGGTCACCCTCGGCCCGCGCGGTCGCCACGTCGTTCTGGACAAGAAGTTCGGCGGCCCGACCATCACCCTCGACGGCGTGACCGTCGCGCGCGAGGTCGAGCTCGACGACCCGTTCGAGAACCTCGGCGCGCAGCTGGCCAAGAACGTCGCCACGAAAACCAACGACGTCGCCGGTGACGGCACCACCACCGCCACGGTGCTGGCCCAGTCGCTGGTCAAGCACGGCCTCCGCAACGTCGCCGCCGGCGCCAACCCGACCTCGGTCGGCAAGGGCATCGAGGCCGCGGCCGAGAAGGTCGTCGAGGTCCTCAAGTCCAAGGCGACCCCGGTCAAGGGCCGCGACAACATCGCGCAGGTCGGCACCGTCACCTCCCGCGACGCCACGATCGGCCAGCTGCTCGGCGAGGCCGTCGAGCGCGTGGGCGAGGACGGCGTGATCACCATCGAGGAGTCGTCGACCCTGGCGACCGAGCTCGTGATCACCGAGGGCGTGCAGTTCGACAAGGGCTTCCTGTCGGCGCACTTCGCCACCAACCCCGAGGACCAGAAGGCGATCCTCGAGGACGCGTACATCCTGCTGCACCGCGAGAAGATCTCGGCGCTGACCGACCTGCTCCCGCTCCTGGAGAAGGTCGTCGAGGCCAAGAAGCCGCTGCTGATCATCGCCGAGGACGTCGACGGCGAAGCGCTGTCCACCCTCGTGGTGAACTCGCTGCGCAAGACGATCACCGCCGTCGCGGTCAAGGCGCCGTTCTTCGGCGACCGTCGCAAGGCGTTCCTGGACGACCTGGCGTTCGTCACCGGCGGCGAGGTCATCTCCGCCGAGATCGGGCTCAAGCTGTCCGAGATCGACCTGAGCTCGCTGGGTCGCGCGCGCCGCATCGTCGTCACCAAGGACGACACCACGATCGTCGACGGCGCCGGCTCCAAGGACGCCATCGACGGCCGGATCGCGCAGATCCGCAAGGAGATCGAGACCACCGACTCCGACTGGGACCGCGAGAAGCTGCAAGAGCGCCTCGCGAAGCTGGGCGGCGGCGTGGCCGTGATCAAGGTCGGCGCGGCCACCGAGACCGAGCTGAACGAGCGCAAGCACCGCATCGAAGACGCCGTGGCGTCGACGAAGGCGGCCGTCGAAGAGGGCATCCTCCCCGGCGGCGGCTCGGCTCTGGTCCACGCCGTCAAGGAGCTCGAGGGCGACCTCGGCCTCACCGGCGACGAGGCCACGGGCGTCCGCATCGTCCGCGACGCGCTCACCGCCCCGCTGTTCTGGATCGCCAGCAACGCGGGCCACGAGGGCGCGGTCATCGTGAACAAGGTCCAGGAGCAGAGCTGGGGCCAGGGCTTCAACGCCGCCACTGGCGAGCTCACCGACCTCCTCGCGGCGGGCATCGTCGACCCGGTCAAGGTGACCCGCTCGGCGGTCGCCAACGCCGCCTCCATCGCCCGGCTCGTGCTCACCACGGAAAGCTCCGTGGTCGAGAAGCCGGTCGAGGAGGAGCCCGAGACCGGCCACGGTCACGGGCACGCGCACTGAGGTTCTCCTCCGTACGGAAGCGGGGCGGTACTCCTTCGGGAGTGCCGCCCCGCTTTTCGTTGGTGGGGTGGGGTTGTTGTTTGGCGGGGTCGCCTGTCGCTCTCGAGAGTGCCCGCAGCTTTTCGTTGGTGCGGTGGGTTGCTGCTAGGCCGGGTCCGCCTTCGTTCGGGAGTGCCGCTCCGCTTCTCATTCGCGCGCCGGGGATGCTGGCGGTCAGGTCGGCTTTCGTCGTCGAGGGTGTTGCTCGGCCGATCCGGCTTTGGCTGTCGAGACTGAGCTCCTGTCGAAGGCTGAGCGCCCGTCTGCCGGGTTGTCCACAACTTCGGCCCACCGTGGACAACTCCGCTCACCAGCCGATTTTGTCGGTGCCGGCCGGTAGAATGGGACGGGGACGCCCCCCTTGGGAGGGCGGGGGTTTTGTGTCTCGCGGGGAGCTGCCGAGCGCACTGGATCAGGCCGGGAACCCCGCGGTCGTCGACGCCGAACGCAACCCGGTGCAGCACTGAACCCAAGGTCAACTCGTCCGCGACCGGCGTTGCCCGCTTGCCGGGCAAGGTCGCCGAAGCCAGCGCCCAGCCGCGGCTGCCGACCCGACACGGCGAATCGACCCCAGCCACAACGGGAAGCAGGGCAGCGGCCCGAAAGGCACCACCCCGCCGCACCGGATCAGGCCGTGAATCCGCCGTCCACCGCGATCGAGCTGCCCGTCAGGTAGCGGCCGTCCGGGCCGGCGACGTGGGCGACCGTCGCGGCGACGTCGGCGGCTTCGGCGTAGTGGCCGAGGGCGATGTGGGGCAGCTGGCCGGCCGCGCCAGGGCCGTCGGCGGGGTTCATGTCCGTGTCCGTGGAGCCGGGGTGGACGACGGTGGCGGTGATGCCGCGCGGGCCGAGGTCCCGCGACAGGCCCCGCGTCAGGCCGACCAGGGCGCTCTTGGTCGCGGAGTACAGGCTCACGCCCGGGAACGGCACGCGTTCGGCCAGGTCGCTGCCGATGGAGATCACGCGGCCGCCGCGGGGGAGGTGGCGCAGGGCGGCTTGGGTGGCGACCACGACGGCCCGCACGTTGACCGCGAGCATGTGGTCCACCTCGTCCACCGAGAGCGAGTCGAAGGGGGTGCCTGTCATCACACCGGCGTTGTTGACGAGGACGTCGAGCCCGCCGAGCTCGAACGCCACGCGGTCGACCGCCGCCGAAACCGCGGCGGCGTCCGCCGCGTCGGCCTGCAGGGCGAGGCCGCGCCGGCCGAGGGTCTCGACCTCCTTGACCACGGTCGCGGCCCGGTCGGCCGAGCGTTCGTAGGTGATCGCGACGTCGGCGCCTTCCGCGGCCAGCCGCTTCGCGATCGCCGCGCCGATGCCGCGGCTGCCGCCCGTCACGAGCGCGACCTTGCCGTCGAGGTTGCCCATCAGGGCTCCTTTCTGTATCGATGACTACATAAAAGCTGCCGTACCATCGCGTCGTCAAGTTTTTCTGTATCGCCCGCTAAAGAAGGTGGTTGATGTCACCGCGCGGCCGGCCCCGTGCGTTCGATCGCGAACGCGCGCTCACCGAGGCCATGTTCGTGTTCTGGGAGCGCGGCTACGAGGGCGCGTCACTCGCCGACCTGACCGGTGCGATGGGCATCAACCCACCCAGCCTGTACGCGGCCTTCGGCAGCAAGGAAGCCCTGTTCCGCGAGGCCGTCGAGCAGTACAGCGCCACGTACGGCAGCTACACGCCCCGCGCGCTCGCCGAGGAGCCGACGGCCCGCGCGGCCATCGAAGCGATGCTGCGCGACAACGTCCGCGTCTACGTCGACCCCGCACACCCGTCGGGCTGCATGGTCGTCCTCGCCGCCACGAACTGCTCGCCCGCCAACCGGTCGGTGTGCGAGCACCTCGGCGAACTGCGCGACCACGTCCGGGAGCTGATCCGCACGCGCCTGCGCCGCGGCGTCGAAGCCGGTGAACTGCCCGAGGGCACGGACGTCGAGGCGCTCGGCGGCTTCTACGCGACCGTCCTGTTCGGCCTGTCCGTGCAGGCCCGCGACAGTGCCGGCTTGCCCGAGCTGAGTCTGATCATCGACGCCGCGCTCGCTTCGTGGCCGGGAGACCCAGGAAGCGCCGGAAACCCCGCAAACGACACCGGGGCGGTGTCCACATCGGACACCGCCCCGGCAAAGTCGTGAAAACCGCTCAGGTCATGCTCAGCGCTCGCTTGTCCTGCTTGATCAGGTTCTCGCGCTCCGATTCCGACAGGCCGCCCCAGATCCCGTAGGGCTCGTGCACGGCCAGCGCGTGCCTGCGGCACAGGTCCAGGACCGGGCAGGCCAGGCAGACCGCCTTCGCCCTGGCCTCACGGCGTGCCCTCGCCGGCCCCCGCTCGCCGTCCGGGTGAAAGAACGCCGCACTGTCCATCCCCCGGCACGACCCCTCCAGCTGCCAGTCCCACATGTCCGCATTGGGGCCGGGGAGCCTGCGCGTGTCTGCCATCCTGACCGCCTCCGTCATCCGGTCGATGCCATTAGCTGCTCTGCTGTGGTGCCGATACTCCATTCGGTGCAACGGCGGTAACGTTAGAAGCGCGCCAAAGGTTGTTCAAGAGGTTCGGGACGATTCAGCCGTTAGGCATCCCCCGGAATGGTGAGCAGGGGTTTTGGCTCCGGTTGCCGTCACTGTCGAGGCCCTGGATATTGGGCCGCGTGGGATCCGGAACGCGTGAAGGAGAACCCACCCTGCCGGTGGCCTCGGTCGCTCGCCGGCTCGGGGTCGCCCCGTCGACCCTGCGAACCTGGGATCGCCGCTACGGCCTGGGCCCCAGCAGGCACACCGACGGCCGCCACCGCCGCTACGGCAGCTCCGACATCGACCGCCTCGAGCTCATGCAACGCGCCCTGCTGCGCGGCGCCTCGACCGCCGAAGCCGCCCGATACGCGCTCGAACAGCTGCCGCGGACGGACGCCGAGCCGCCCGTTGAAGAACTCGCCGCGCCGCCGAAACCCGCGCCCCGCGACGGGGAGGTCCCGACCCGCCTGGCCCGCCGGCTGAGCACGGCCGCGCTGGCGATGGACGTCGGCGCCGTGCAGCGCATGCTCGCCGAAGCGCTCGGCGAACTGGGTGTGCTCCCGGCGTGGTCCGGCGTGATCGAACCCGTGCTCACTGCTCTCGGCGCGCGCTGGCGCGGCGTCAGCGCCGGTGCCGAGGTCGAGTACCTGCTCGCCGAATGCGTGTACGCGGCCCTCGTGCGCTCGACTCCCGTGCTCGACGTGCCCCGCAACCTGCGGCCCGTGCTGGTCGCCTGCGTGCCGGACGAACGCGACACCATGCCCGTGTACGCCCTGGCCGCCGCGCTGGCCGGCCGGCGGATCGGGGCGCAGCTGTTCGGGGTCCCGCTGCCCGCGGAGGTGCTGGCGGTGGCCGTGCGGCGCAGCGCGCCCGCCGCCTTGGTGCTGTGGGCGCACCGGCGTGCGGGTGCGGATCCGCGGCTGTTCGCGCGCGTGTCCCGCGGGCGGCAACGCAGCCGCCTGTTCGCGTGCGGGCCCGGCTGGGACCCCGCCGCGCTGCCCGACAAGGTGGAGTTGCTCGCCGACCTGCCCGCCGCCGCCGACCGCGTCGAGCACGTTCTCGTCGGGGCGGGGCGCTAGAAAGGTCCCGTGCAGGAGTCCACCCTCGCCGAGCTCGCGTTCGGCGATCTCGTCCCGCCGCCGGAGCCGGTCACGGCGCCGCGCTGGGCCCCGCCGCGGCAGCGGCTGCTGGCTGCGATCGTGCTGGGTGCCCGGGGCCGCTACGCCGCCGCGACCACGGCGCTGGCCGGCCTGCGCCGCGGCGGCGACCCCGTGCTGGCCTCGCTGGCGGCCAGCGCCCTCGCGTCCCACCGCCGTCAGCTCGGCGGTCACGTCGCGGCCCGGGCGCTCGACGGCGAGGCACTGGCCGCGCTCGCGAACCCGGTGCAAGACGCCCAGGTCGGCGCGGAAACGACCGAGCCTCCTCCGGGCTCCGACCCCGACGGCCTCGACGCCACCGGCGCCCGGGCCGACGCCCTTCTCGGCCTCGCCGCCGACAACCTCGCCCTCGGCCGCCTCACCGCCGCCCGCCGGTTCGCCGCCCGGGCGGCCCAGGCCGACGACCGGTGGCGCGCGACCGTCCGCGGCGGCTGGGTGGGTGCCGAGATCGAACTGGCCGCCGGCCGCCCGGGCGAGGCCGTGGCGCCCGCGCGGCGAGCTGCGGAAACGGCTCGCGCGCGCGGCGCGCGCCGGCACATCGTCAAATCCGACATCGTGCTCGGAGTGGCGCTCGCGACCGCCGGCGATCCGGCCGAACGGACGAGGGCGATCGAGGTCGTCACAAATGCCGCCGTCGACGCCGAGAAATACGAACTACATTCACTTATTTGGGTCGCAACGCGCGTCGCGGCCGATCTGGGGGCCGGACACGCCGAGAAGTATCGATTCAGAAGCCGTGAAGTGTTGCACGCAGTGTTACGACGCGCAGATCCTTGCGTGATGCGGATCGCACTTGAATCGCCGTGGGTACCCACGGGGCCGGGTTGAGCCTCCTGGAATCGCCGTTCCGGCATCCGGGCTAAGAAACTTCAAAAAAAGCCACCGGATCGTGTCAAGGTTCGGGCTAAAGCGTCCGATAGGGGAAGTGGAATGTCACCCGGCTGCAGGAAGGAAACCCCGTGACGACGGTCTTGATCTGCGACGACCGACGCAGTGTCCGCGAAGGGCTCACCCGTGTGATGTCCGCGGTCCCAGGGGTCAGTCGCATCGACTGCGTAGCGCACGGTGACGAGCTGCTGGCCCGGTACACCCGTCAGCCGGTCGACGTCGTGCTGGTCGGGACGCAGCGAGCGGTCCCGACGGGCGTCGAAGCCACCCGCCGGCTCGTCTCCGCGAACCCCCAGGCGAACGTCATCGTCTTCGGCGCGCCCGACGACGCCGGCAGCATCGCCGCCGCCATCGCCGGCGGAGCCCGCGGCTACTTGCGCTGGGACGCGTCGCGCCCCGAGCTCGTCGCCGCGCTCGCGCACACCCTCGCCAGCACCTCGGTGCCGGCTCCGCGCCAGCCGTCCGACCCGGGCGTGCAGCTCACCGAGCGCGAGCTCCAGGTGCTGCGCGGCATGAGCCAGGGCAAGAGCAACGGCCAGATCGGCCGTGAGCTGTACCTGTCCGAAGACACGGTGAAGACGCACGCGCGGCGGCTGTTCCGCAAGCTCGGCGTCCGCGACCGCGCCCAGGCCGTCGCCCACGGCTTCCGCCGCGGTCTGGTGTCCTGAACTCCCGAAAGCACGGTTCACGCTCTGCGTGACAGGTAGTCCGATCTGACGCCACGGTGACGACGGGCCAGGGTTCTGCCCTGGCCCGTACCTGTGTCGCCGATCACGTTCGTCACCTCCGTCCCCACCGCTCGGGCACGCAGCCGGCCGGCGCCGGCGCTTCGCTCAGCGATCCGTACCCCGCAGGTCAGCCCATCGTTGAACTTTTAGCGAGTTCACGCGTCCTTGAAGGTGGAGCACACCGCGGCACGCCGGAGGCGACCTCTGACGGTTGTCCGGGAAGTAGCCGACGGTACGGTAACTGTCACCGGCGGGCGGGGCACGATGACCACGCGCCGGATTCTTTGCACGCCTACACGTAACACTGGGACTGTTGTCTGCGATGGCCAATGTGGGGGACGGATTGGATGAGCCGGTCGCCGCTGCCGTGGAGGGAGACCCCCAGGCAGTCGATCGGCTGCTGGCGGCCATCCGCCCCCTGGTAGTGCGGTATTGCCGCGCTCGAGTTGGCAGGCAGGAGCGTTCGTTCGCTTCGGCAGACGATGTTGCGCAGGAGGTGTGTCTCGCGGTGCTCACGGCATTGCCTTCGTACCGTGAACAAGGCCGCCCGTTCCTGGCTTTCGTCTACGGAATCGCCCAGCACAAGGTCGCCGACGCGCACCGCGCGGCGGCCCGCAACCGTGCGGAGCCGGTCGCCGAAGTCCCCGACGAGATCGAGGGCGGGGTCGGTCCCGAACAGCGCGCGTTGCAGGGCGAGCTGAACGAGCGGATGGCGCAGCTGTTGCAGGTGCTCCCCGACAAGCAGCGCGAAATCGTCGTGCTGCGGGTCGTGGTGGGGCTGTCGGCGGAGGAAACCGCCGAAGCCGTGGGGTCGACTCCGGGCGCCGTCCGGGTGGCCCAGCACCGGGCGCTCGCGCGCTTGCGTAAGGTGCTCGCCGCCGAGGAGGTGATCTGAGTGAGCGATCACGACGACGATCGTGACCTGTCGCCGAACTCGTTCGCGAGTGGCATGACCGCCTTCGAGGCGGAGGCCGACGGTGACCTCACGGCCATCCAGGCCGACGACGCGCTGCTCGACGCACTCGGCGGCACCGACCCGGCGATCGCCGACGGCCTGGGCGACCAGGAGCTCAACGCCCTGCTGCTCGCGTGGCGCCGCGACATCGACAGCGAGCCGCTCGCCGAGCTCGTCGACGTCGACACCGCCGTGACCACGGTCAAGACCGCCTCGCTCGCCCGCAAGCGCTCGGGCCGCAGCCGCCGTCGCCGCATCCTGGTGCCGGTTGCCGCCGCCTGCGCGGCCGCCGCCATCGCCTTCACCGGCACCGGCCTCGCCGCGCGCGACGCGCAGCCCGGCGACACCCTGTGGGGCCTCACGAAGGTCCTCTACGCCGACCACGCCCGCTCGGTCGAAGCCGCCGCCGCGGCGAAGCTCGACCTCGAGAAGGCGAACCTCGCGCTGGCCGACAACCGCCTCGCCGACGCCCGCAAGGCCCTCGACGACGCGCAGGCCGCCCTGAACCAGGTCACCGACGACGAGAACCGCGACCAGCTGATCGAGCAGCACCGCCAGCTCGCTGCGCAGCTCGGCAGCCCGACCTCGCCGACCACGGGCCAGAACCCGCCGAACAACCCGTCGACGCCTCCGCCGGCCAACAACCCGGGCAACAACCCGGCGTCGCAGCAGGCGAGCGGGCAGCCGACGTCCCTGCCCGGCACGGGCTCCGGCAGCACCAGCCAGCCGGACACGACCAGCGTCGTGCTGCCGCCCCCGCCGCCGCCGGACACGACGAGCGCCACCTCGCCGCCGCCCACCACGCCCACCGACGTCACGGGCAACGACCCGGGCAGCGGCAGCAGTGGCAACAGCCCGCGCAACGAGTCCAACGAGTCCTCGCAAAGCGGCGGAGTCAGCGGCAGCAGCGGCAGCGGAAGCCAGAACATCTCGCCCTCGGGCTCCTGACCCGGGCACCGCGGAACGCCCCGGCCCACCGCCGGGGCGTTTCTCTTTCCGGCACGAAAACGGCCCTGGCGATCGCTCTCACCAGGGCCGTTCGCTCGGAAAACTAGTACGCGCTCTCGTTCGCCGTGACGCCGTCGGCGAAGCCGCGGCAGTAGTCCCAGCTCACGTAGTCGCCGGGGTTCGGGTCGAACGCCGGTTCGTGCGGGCGCATGCGTCCGTCCGACAGCAGCTGCTCCAGGCTCGCGCGCAGCAGGTGCCAGTCGTGGTAGTGGGGTTCGTCGCATTCGCCGCAGTCGACGACGATGCCGCGGACCCCGCGGGGTTCGAGAAGGGCCTGGTAAACCGCCAGGTCGGAGAGGTCGGCCAGCAGTTCAGTGCGTTCGTCCGAGCTGATGGGCTCGTCCAGCTGGTCTTCGGGGTCGAGGAAGGCCCGGGCCGGATCGTCCGGGTCGTCCGCGAAGGGGTCGGGAGGCAACACGTCGTGCGGCACGGCCTGCACGGTACCCGCACTGTGGCGCCCGTCCCCACCCACCCGGGTCAGGGGCGGACCCCGGATATCATGAGGGGAAGGCTCAGCCAGCCCCCGGCCACACCGCTCACCCCAGCCAGGAAGGCCCTTCGCCCGCTATGACCAGCGAAAGCATCACCTCCCCCGTGCCCAGCAAGTTCGCGATGCTGGGCCTGACCTTCGACGACGTGCTGCTGCTGCCTGCCGAATCAGACGTGGTGCCGAGCGGGGTCGACACCAGCACCAAGCTCACGCGCAACATCACGCTCAACGTGCCGCTGGTCTCCGCCGCGATGGACACCGTCACCGAGGCGCGCATGGCGATCGCCATGGCCCGCCAGGGCGGCATCGGCGTGCTGCAGCGCAACCTCCCGATCGACGAGCAGGCCGCCGCCGTCGAGGTCGTGAAGCGATCCGAGGCCGGCATGGTCACCGACCCCGTCACCTGCGCACCCGACGCCACCCTCGCCGAGGTCGACGCCCTGTGCGCCCGCTTCCGCATCTCCGGCGTCCCGGTCACCGACGCGTCCGGCGCGCTCGTGGGCATCATCACCAACCGCGACATGCGGTTCGAGGTGGACCACACGCGCCTGGTCAGCGAGGTCATGACGAAGCCGCCGCTGATCACCGCGCAGGTCGGGGTCACGGCCGACGCCGCGCTCGGCCTGCTGCGCCGGCACAAGATCGAGAAGCTGCCGATCGTCGACGGCGCCGGCAAGCTGCGCGGCCTGATCACGGTCAAGGACTTCGTGAAGACCGAGCAGTACCCCAAGTCCACCAAGGACACCGACGGCCGCCTCATCGTCGGCGCGGCCGTGGGCGTCGGCGCCGACGGGCACAAACGCGCGATGGCGCTGGCCGAGGCGGGCGTCGACGTGCTCATGGTCGACACGGCGCACGGCCACTCGCGCGCCGTCGTGGAGACGGTGAAGCTGCTGAAGAAGGAACTCGGCGACGCCGTCGACATCGTGGGCGGCAACGTCGCCACGCGCGCGGGCGCGCAGGCGCTCGTCGACGCCGGGGTCGACGGCGTGAAGGTCGGCGTCGGGCCGGGCTCGATCTGCACCACGCGCATCGTCGCGGGCGTCGGCGTGCCGCAGATCTCCGCGATCTACGAGGCCGACCAGGCCTGCCGCCCGGCCGGGGTCCCGGTGATCGGCGACGGCGGCATCCAGTACTCCGGTGACATCGCGAAGGCCATCGCGGCCGGCGCGTCCACGGTGATGCTCGGCAGCCTGCTCGCCGGCACCGCCGAATCGCCCGGCGACCTGATCCTCGTGAACGGCAAGCAGTTCAAGGTCTACCGCGGCATGGGCTCGCTGGGCGCCATGCAGTCGCGCGGCCAGGGCAAGTCGTACTCCAAGGACCGCTACGCGCAGGACGACGTGCTCAACGAGGACAAGCTCGTCCCCGAGGGCATCGAAGGCCGCATCCCGTTCCGCGGCCCGCTCGCCAACGTCGTGCACCAGCTCGTCGGCGGCCTGCGGGCGGGCATGGGCTACGCGGGGGCCGAGACGATCCCGCAGATGCAGGAAGCGCAGCTCGTCCGCATCACGGCGGCGGGCCTGAAGGAGAGCCACCCGCACGACATCACGATGACCGTCGAGGCGCCGAACTACACCACGCGGTAGTTCACGCAGCCGCCGCGGAATCCGTGCCGCAACACGGGTTCCGCGGCCCGGCCGGGCATTTGTCCCGTCGCGGCGCCGGCGCGGATGCGGCTGAGTGGTGCGGTGAAAGCGGATCGTCTCGCCGAGCTGTTCGTGGTCGTCGTCGGGTTCGCCGTGCCGGCGGCCGTCGGCGCGGGGGTGGTGGTGGAGCTGACCGGGCCCGCCCACGTGGAAGCGGCCCGCGTCGTGAGCTGTCGTGAGGTCAGTGCCGCCACCGACCCGGCGACCCGCTACATCGTGAATTTCCTGACCACAGCAGGGGAAGCCGTTGAGGTGTCCGGTTCGGACCCCGGGCTGGACTCCGGCGTCGGGACGGCCGTGGAACTCACGCGGGCCGACCGCTCCGGTGCCGTGCGCGAGGTGCGCCGCGGTGACGAGGTCGTCGGCGTGCGCACGTCGTCGCTGATCGGGCCCGTGTGGGGCGGGCTGATCGGCCTCGTCGTGCTCGGGTACGCGGGGTGGCTCATGGCGCGGGGCGGGAAGCGGACGCTGCCGCTGTCGATCGCGGTCGGCGTGCTGTCCGCGATCGCGGGGGCCGTGGCGGGCGCGACGTTGTTCTGACCTGCCACAGCAGCACGGGAGTGAGCAGCAGCAACACGCCCGCGAGCCCGATCGCTTCCCGCGTGCCGAGCCACGCGCCGAGCACGCCCCACGCGAGGATCAACGCGGCGCGCGTCCCGCCCGTCGTGATGCCCCACGCGGTGAGCACGCGGGCGGCGCGCGAGGTCTCCGTCTCCTGCAACCGGTACGTCGCCGACACCGGGTTGAAGACGCCGATGGTCAGGATCAGCCCGAACTCGACGAGCATCACGAACCCCAGCCCGAACGCCCCGTGCGGCGTGAACGCCAGCAGGACCGGCCAGCACGCGCGACCGGTGCCGAACCACAGCAGCACGCGCTCGGCACCGAGCCGCGCCGTGACGCGGCGCGAGAGCCGCGAGCCGATCAGCCCGCCGAGGCACGGGACGCCGAACGCGAGGCCGTACTCGAGTGGCGAGAACCCCAGTTCCCGCAACAGGAGCACGGCGAGCAGCGGCGCCGTCGCCATGATCAGGCCGTTCACGAGAGCGGTGTTGAAGAACAGCGCGGCCAGGCGCCGGTGGCCGAGGATGTAGCGCCAGCCGTCGAGGATCTCGGTGGTCCGGACCTTCTCCGGGTGCGCGGCCGGCCGCGCCTCGGGCGTGCGGATCGAGCCGATGGCGAGCGCGGAGAGCAGGTAGCTCACGCCGTCGATCAGCACCGTCGTGACGGGACCGAACACGCCGATCAGCGCGCCGCCGGACGGCGGGCCGACCGCGGTGGCCGTCCACTGCGTCGTCTCGAAGCGGGCGTTGGCGGCCAGCAGGTCCTCGCCCGTCGCGATCCCCTTGAGGTAGGCGCCGCTGCCCGCCGTGAACACGATGTCCGCGGCGGCCACGACCACCGACACCGCCAGCAGGTGCCCGAACGTGAGCCCGCCCAGCCAGTACGCGAGCGGCAGCGTGAGCAGCACGAGGAACCGCACGGCGTCCATCGCGACCAGCACCGGGCGTTTGCGCCGGAACTCGAGCCACGGCCCGAGCGGCACCGCGAGCAGCGAGCCCACCGCCAGCCCCGCCGCCGCGAGCACCGACACCTGCGTGGTGCTGCTGTGGAGCACCGTCACGGCGATGAACGGGAACGCGTCGAGCGCGAGCCACGTGCCCGCGGCGCTCGTCGCGTACGCGACCCAAAGCCTCCGGAAGTCCTGCCCCAGTGCCACTCGTGCTCCCCCTGTCGTCGATCGGGGAAATCCAACAGCGGCGGGCGCGCGGGTGGCAAACAACCTCGTGGCGCGGGCCACAACCTGCGGTTGTCAGTGCACGAAGGGGCCCCCGTGCGTTCATCACCCACGCGGACTAGCGACAATGGACGGTGTTGTCGTCGGTGCGAGAAGGGACATCACGTGCGGGATCTGGTCGAGATCGGGATGGGTCGCACCGCGCGGCGGGCGTACGACCTCGATGACGTGGAGATCGTCCCGTCGCGGCGCACGCGGTCGTCGTCGGTGGTGTCGACCGCGTGGCAGATCGACGCCTACCGCTTCGACCTGCCGCTGGTCACGCACCCGACGGACGCGATCGTGTCGCCGGGCACGGCCGTCGCGATCGGCGAACTCGGCGGGCTGGGCGTGCTCAACGCCGAGGGCCTGTGGGCGCGCCACGCGAACGTCGAGGACGCCATCTTCCGGCTCGTCCGCGCCGCGGAGGACGCCGAGGACCCGACGGCCGTCGTGCGCGAGCTGCAGGAGCTGCACGCCGCACCGATCCGGCTCGACCTGCTCACCGAGGCGATCAAGACCGTCCGCGAGTCGGGCGTCACGGTCGCCGCGCGTGTGAGCCCGCAACACGCCGCGGAGCTCACGCCCGACCTGCTGGCCGCCGGCGTCGAGATCCTCGTGGTGCAGGGCACGATCATCTCGGCCGAACACGTGCAGCGCGACGCGGAACCGCTCAACCTCAAGGAGTTCATCGGCCGCCTCGACGTGCCCGTGATCGCCGGCGGCGTGAGCGACTACCGCACGGCCATGCACCTCATGCGCACCGGCGCCGCGGGCGTCATCGTCGGCCACGGCTACACCGAGGGCGTCACCAGCACCGACCGCGTGCTCGGCATCGGCGTCCCCATGGCCACCGCGATCGTCGACGCGGCCGCCGCCCGCCGCGACTACCTGGACGAAACGGGCGGCCGCTACGTCCACGTCCTCGCCGACGGCGGCATGACCACCTCGGGCGACCTCGCCAAGGCCATCGCCTGCGGCGCCGACGCCGTGATGCTCGGCGCGCCGCTGGCCACCGCCTCGGACGCCCCCGGCCAGGGCCTGTACTGGACCGCCGCCGCGGCGCACCCGTCGCTGCCGCGCTCGCGCGTGGTCGCCGGCCCGGACTCCGACTACGCCGTGGACCTGAAAACGCTGCTCTTCGGCCCCTCCTCGGACGCCGAGGGCGTGGTGAACCTCTTCGGCGCCCTCCGCCGCGCGATGGCGAAGACCGGGTACTCGGACCTGAAGGAGTTCCAGCGGGTCGGGCTGACGGTTCGCCGCTGACGTCTTGCCGCCGAAGCCCCCGTGTCCGCCCGGACGCGGGGGCTTTTCGCTGCCGCGGCTTTTCGGTGCCGCCGTGGCGCTTTCCGGCACCCCGTCCGTTATGATTTCGTTATCATAATGGCCACCTGGAAGGTGAGCGGATGTCGGTGCTGGGGGAGTCCGCCGCGACGTGGTGGCTGGGCGGGGTCATCGCGGCGAGCCTGCTGATCCGGCTGCTCGCGCTGGTCGTGGCGCTGCGCGGGACGAAACCGCAGGAGCGGCCCGCGATCATCCGGGCGCTGGGCGAGCTGTTCCGACTCACCCCGCGGCGGCGGATCAAGTGACCTAACCGACGAGTAACTTACCTCTGGTCAGAACGAAACCCCCGGGTTACCCTCCTACGGGTGACTGCCAGTAACACCACCACAGCGCAGGCGGGTCCCGACTACGACGTCGTGGTCGTGGGGTCCGGGTTCGGGGGCAGCGTGGCGGCGCTGCGGCTCACGGAGAAGGGCTACCGCGTCGCGGTGGTGGAGGCGGGGCGGCGGTTCGCGGACGACGAGTTCGCGAAGACGTCGTGGGACCTCAAGCGCTACCTGTGGGCCCCGCAGCTCGGCTGTTACGGCATCCAACGCATCCACATGCTCAACGACGTGATGGTGCTGGCCGGTGCGGGTGTCGGCGGCGGGTCGCTGGTCTACGCCAACACGCTGTACCGCCCGTTGAAGCCGTTCTACACCGACCGGCAGTGGTCGCACATCACCGACTGGGAGGCGGAGCTCGCGCCCCACTACGACCAGGCGAGCCGGATGCTCGGGGTGGTCACGAACCCGACGCTGACGCCGTCCGACGAGGTGATGCGTGACGTCGCGAAGGACATGGGCGTGGGTGAGTCCTTCCACCCGACGCCGGTCGGCGTGTACTTCGGCAAGCCGGGCGAGACGGTGCGCGACCCGTTCTTCGGCGGTGCCGGGCCCGAGCGCGTCGGCTGCACCGAGTGCGGCTCGTGCATGACGGGCTGCCGAGTCGGCGCGAAGAACACGCTGGTCAAGAACTACCTGTACCTCGCCGAGCAGGACGGCGCGAAGGTCATCCCGCTCACCACGGTCACGTCCGTGGAGCCGGCGCGCGAGGGCTACCGCGTCACGCTGCAGAAGACGGGCACGCGGTCGAAGCGCTTCCGCACCACCGTGACCACGGGGCAGGTCGTGTTCGCCGCCGGGACGTGGGGAACGCAGAACCTGTTGCACCGCATGAAGGACACGGGCGCGCTGCCGAAGCTGTCGCGGCGCCTGGGCGAGCTGACGCGCACGAACTCCGAAGCGATCATCGGCGCGGCGCGCACGTCGGTCGACCCGGCGCGGGACTTCAGCCGCGGGGTGGCGATCACGTCGTCGATCCACCCCGACGAGAACACGCACATCGAGCCCGTGCGCTACGGCAAGGGCAGCAACGCGATGAGCCTGCTGCAGACCGTCGCGACCGACGGCGCGTCGCCGGTGCCGCGGTGGCGGCAGGCGGTGACGTTCCTGCTCAAGCACCCGGTGCAGGCCGCGAAGCTGCTCAACGGCTACCGCTGGAGCGAGCGGACCGTGATCCTGCTCGTGATGCAGAGCCTCGACAACTCCATCACCACCTACACGCGCCCCGGCCTGTTCGGGCGCCGCAAGTACACGTCGAAACAGGGCCACGGCGAGCCGAACCCCAGCTTCATCCCCGCCGGGCACGAGGCGAACGAACGCACGGCCGAACGCATCGGCGGGCTGCCCGGCGGCACGTGGGGCGAGATCTTCGACATCCCGCTGACCGCGCACTTCATCGGCGGTGTGCCCATCGGCGACAGTTCCGACACCGGCGTGATCGACCCGTACCACCGCGTCTACGGCTATCCGGGTTTGTCCGTTGTGGACGGTTCCGCGATCACAGCGAACCTGGGAGTGAACCCGTCGCTCACGATCACGGCGCAGGCCGAGCGGGCGTTCGCGTTGTGGCCCAACAAGGGCGAGGCCGATCAGCGCCCGGGCCAGGGCACGCCGTACGCGCGGCTGGAGCCGGTGGCGCCGAAGAACCCCGCCGTTCCCTCCGGTGCACCTGCCGCGTTGAAGCATTAGCTCCTAGGATCGGCCGCGTGAGCACCGACGCGGCGCTGGCCCGCATCCGGGAACTGCAGGACGAGTGGGCCTTGGCCGCAGGCTCTCTCGACGAGGAAGCGGTGCGCGCGCCGAGCGCGTTGCCCGGCTGGTCGCGCGGGCACCTGCTCACGCACCTCGCCCGCAACGCCGACGCCGTCGGCAACCTCCTGACCTGGGCGTCCACCGGCGTCGAAACCCCCATGTACGGCCCCGGCACCGCCCGCGACGACGCCATCAACGCCGGCGCTTCCCGTGCTGTCGCCGAGATCCTCGCCGACGTGGTCGCGTCGGGGGAGCGGCTCGTCGACCTCGCCGCGTCCCTGCCGGACCACGCCTGGAGCGCGCCGGTCCGCGGCCGCGCCGGCCAGCCCATCACCGGTGCCGACGCACTGATCCTGCGCCTGGCCGAAACCACCATCCACCTCGCCGACCTCGACCGCGGCCACGACTTCGCCTCCGCCACGGCGCTGCTGGGCGACCACATCGAAGCCGTGGTGGGCAACATGATCCGCATGTACACGGCACCCCTGCCGCCGATCCGCCTCACCGACGGCACCCACACCTGGACCATGGCCGACGGCTCGGGCGGCCTCGTGTCGGGCACCCCCGGCGCCGTCCTGGCGTGGGTCTCCGGCCGCGGCTCCGGCGACGCGCTCGACGGCCCGGTGCCGGAGTTCACGTCCCTGGTGTGACGCGGGTTTCCCGTTGTGCTTGGCTTGCCGGGTTCTGGGGAAGGGACGACGCGTGCGCAGGTTGCCGATCGTGGCCGTGCTGCTCGTAGCTGGAGTTTCCGGGTGCTCGGCGCCCCCGCCCGCTCCTGCGCCTTCGCCGGCCTCGTCGCCGGCGCTGTCCCCGGCGGACAGCGAGGCCTACCACTGGGTCGGCGAGTTCTGCAGCGGCCCTTCAGCCGCGCTGCTCGCGCTCAAGAACACCGGCTACGACGCGATCCCGTACGCGGCCATGGCCGACGCCACCCTCGCCGAACGCCAGAAGGCCCAGCGGGACGCCGAACAGAACCTCGCGACCCTGCTCACGGTCGTGAAAAGCAACGCAGCCCACGTCAGCGGCGCCTCGCCGAGCCCCACGCGCGACCGCCTGACCACCGTCTACACCCAGCTGCAGGACGACCTGGCCCGCAGCCGGCAGCGCGTTACCGCCCTCTCGCCCGCGGCCGCCGCGACCTTCGGGCCCCAGCTGGAAACCGATGCGCGCCAGGTCCACACGTCCTTCGAAGCCGCGCGGCAGGTCCTCGCCGCCGAACCGGGTACCGCACGGTTCGTGCGTGATCACCCGGTCTGCTCGTGAGCGAGGCCAGTCCGGCGCGGCGGTTTTCGAGGCGGGCCGGCTGTCTTCTCTGAGCACCGGCACCGGAGTTCGCCTGACGTGACGCACTCGTGTGTTCGTAGCTCGCCCGGGCGACGCGATGAACCACCTCGCTGTCCGGAACGTCTGATCAAGTATGACTGTCGGGAGAAGGACGTTCCTGCGGGCCGCCGGCCTGACCACCCTCGGCGCGGTGGCCGCCGCCTGCGCGCCGAACTCCGCGCCGCCGCGGCAACCGTCCGCAAGCACGCCGACGACACCGACACCCCCGCCGTCCACCAGCGCGAAGCCGAGTGGGCCGCCGGACTGGACTGCCCTCAGGAGCAAGCTCAGCGGTGACCTGCTGCTGCCCGGTGACGGCGGGTTCGCCACCGCCCGGCACGGCTTCAACCCGCTGTTCGACGGCCACACCCCGGCCGCCGTGGCGAAGGTCGCGAAGCCCGGGGACGTGCAGGCCTGCTTCGAGGCGGCCGCGCAACGGTTGCCGATCGCCGCGCGCAGCGGCGGGCACAGCTACGCCGGGTACTCCACTCCGGACGGTGGCCTGATCGTCGACGTGGGCGGTATGTCGCAGGTCCAGGTGCAGGGCGAGCAGGTCGTGATCGGCGCGGGCGCGCGGCTCGGCGACGTCTACGCGGCGCTCGCCAAGGCCGGCCGGTGCCTGCCCGCCGGGTCGTGCCCGACCGTGGGCATCGCGGGCCTCACGCTCGGCGGTGGCATCGGTGTCGTCGCGCGCAAGTACGGCCTGACGTGCGACCGCCTCGTCTCCGCGCAGGTCGTGACCCCCGACGGCAAGCTGCGCACCGCGAGCGCCGACTCCGAGCCGGACCTGTTCTGGGCGCTGCGCGGCGGCGGGGGCGGCAACTTCGGCATCGTCACGTCGTTCACCTTCCGCACGGACCCGGCGCCGGACATCACGGTGTTCTCCCTGCACTTCCCCGGCGGCTCGGCCGGCGACGTGCTCGACGCGTGGCAGCAGTGGCTCCCGACGACCCCGCCCGAGCTGTGGTCGAACCTGGTCGTCTCCGGCGGTTCGCCGGTCGCGTGCCGCGTCGGCGGCGCGTTCGTCGGCAGCTCGGGCGACCTGACCGCGCTGCTGGGCAAGCTGGGCGCCAGCCCGTCGAGCCGCACGATGAAGTCGCTGAGCTACGGCGGCGCCATGAACTACTTCTCCGGCAGCTCCGCGCGCCAGACGTTCGTGGCGTCGTCGCGGATCATCACGGATCCCGTCCGGGGGGCGAAGGTCAGCGACCTCGCGGCCGGCCACAAGGGCATGGACCTGCTCATCGACGGCCTCGGCGGCGCCGTCGCCGACGTCGCGCCCACGGACACCGCGTTCCCGCACCGCAAGGCGCTCGCGAGCATCCAGATCTACGCACCCGCGACCACGGGCAACCACAGCAGTGTCGCGAAGAACGTGTCCACTGTGGTCAGTGGCCTCGCCGACGCGGGCGCCGGCGGCGGCTACGTCAACTACGTCGACCCGGCGATGCCCGACTGGAAAACCGCCTACTACGGCGACAACGCCGCCCGGCTCGAGCAGGTCGCGAAGACCTACGACCCGGACGGCGTCCTCAAGTTCGCCCAGTCCGCCCAGGCCTAGAGATCCACCCCGGTGAACACGGTCACGCGCTCCTCCGTGAGGTCGTTCATCGCCGACAGCACGCCTTCGCGCCCGGCCCCGGAGCCCTTCACGCCGCCGTAGGGCATCTGGTCGGCGCGGTAGGAGGGCACGTCGCCGATGATCACGCCACCGACCTCGAGCTCGGCGGACGCGTGGAAGGCCAGCTGCACGTCGCTGGTGAACACGCCGGCCTGCAGCCCGTAGGCCGAATCGTTGACCGCCACGAACGCCTCGTCGACACCGTCCACAACGGACACCGCGAGCACCGGGCCGAAGATCTCCTCCGACCACGCCCTGGTGGCCGGCGGCACGTCGGTGAGCAGCGTCGGCGCGACGTTCGTGCCCTCGCGCGTGCCGCCCGTGAGCACCTTCGCGCCCGCGGCCACGGCCTCCTCGACCCACGCGATGATCCGCTCGGCCGCGGCCTCGTCGACGACCGGGCCGACGTCGGTGTTGCGGTCGTACGGGTCACCGGTGTGCTGCGCCTGGACGGCCTCCACCAGCGCGGGGACGAACTCCTCGGCCACGGCCGCGTCGACGATCACGCGCTGCACCGAAATGCACGACTGCCCGGCCTGGTAGTTGCCGAACGTCGCGATGCGCTGCGCCGCCCCCTCGGGGTCCGGCCAGTCGCGCAGCACCACGGCCGCCGCGTTGCCCCCGAGCTCCAGCACCACGTGCTTGCGCGGCGCCGCGTCGGCGATCGACCAGCCGACCGGGCCCGAGCCGGTGAACGACACGACCGGCAGCCGCGGGTCCGCCACCAGCGCCTGCGTCGCCTCGTTCCCCAGCGGCAGCACGGAAAACACGCCTTCGGGAAGATCCGCCGAGGCCAGGAGCTCACCGAGGATCAGCGCCGACAACGGCGTGCGCGGCGCCGGCTTCACGACGATCGGCGCCCCGACCGCCAACGCCGGCGCGACCTTGTGCGCCACCAGGTTCAGCGGGAAGTTGAACGGCGCGATCCCGAGCACGGGCCCGCGCGGCACGCGCCGGGTCAACGCCAGCCGCGCGTCGCCGGACGGGTCGGCGTCGAGGCGCTGCACGTCGCCGCTGAACCGGCGGGCTTCCTCGGCGGCGATGCGGAACACCGACACCGCACGGCTCACCTCGGCCTCCGCCCACTTGAGCGGCTTGCCGTTCTCCGCGGTGATCACCTCGGCGATCTCTTCGGCGCGCGCCGACAACCCGCGCGAGACGTGCTCGAGCGCTTGCGCCCGCTGGTGGGCCGGCGTGCGGCGGAACTCCCGCGCGACACCCGCGGCGGCCGCCACCGCGCGCTCCACCTGATCGGCGCCGGGCACCGCCACGGTCGCCACTTCGCTGCCGTCGAACGGGTGCCGCACGACGATCGTCTCAGCGCCCTGTTCCGCCCGGCCGGCGATCCACGCGGGCCGCGGTTCCGGGGTGATCATGTCCATGCGTACCAAGGTATGCGGGCGTGGTGTCCGCCGCGTGAACCCCCACCCTTACGGGGTTCACGCGGCGCGTCGCTCACGGCTCGATGAGCACCTTCAGCGCGTCGCGGCCGGCCATCGACCGGTACCCGGCGGGCACGTCGGACAGGCCGATGGTGCGGTCGAACACGCGGCCCGGCTGGTAGCGGCCTTCGAGCACGTCCGGCAGGAGCTCCGGGATGTACTTCCGCGCCGGCGCGACGCCGCCGGTGATCGTGATGTTCTGCGTGAACACCGGCCGCCCGATCGGACCCTGCGGGTACTGCGGCACGCCGACGCGGCTGAGCGCACCGCCGGGACGCACCACGCCGAGGCCCATCTCGAACGCGGGCAGCGTGCCCACGCACTCCAGCACGGCGTGGGTGCCGCGCCCGCCCGTCAGCTCGCGGACGCGCGTGCTGCCCTCCTCGCCGCGCTCGGCGACGACGTCGTCCGCGCCGAACTCGCGGCCCAGGTCCGTGCGGGCCTGGTGGCGGCCCATCAGCACGACGTGCTCGGCCCCGAGGCGCTTCGCGGCCAGCACGGCGGACAGGCCCACCGCGCCGTCACCGATCACGGTCACCGTCTTGCCCGGCGCGACGCCCGCGGTCACGGCCGCGTGGTGCCCGGTGGAGAACACGTCCGACAGTGTCAGCAGAGAAGCCAGCAAGTCGCGGTCTTCGGTGTGCGGCACCGGCACCAGCGTTCCGTCGGCCAGCGGCACGCGCACGGCCTCGCCCTGGCCGCCGTCGACGCCGTTCACGCCCCAGTTGCCGCCGTGCAGGCACGAGGTCTGCAGGCCCTCCTGGCAGAACTCGCACGTGTTGTCGGAGTACACGAACGGCGCGATCACGAGGTCGCCCTTGCGCACGTGCACCACGTCGGAGCCGGTTTCCTCGACCACGCCGAGGAATTCGTGGCCGATCGGGCGGCCGTGCTCCTGCGCGGGCATCCCGCCGTACGGCCACAGGTCGCTGCCGCAGATGCAGGAGCGCACGACCCGGACCACGGCGTCCGTGGGCGCCGCCACCTTCGGATCCGGGCGCGTCTCCACGCGGACGTCGCCGGCGCCGTAGATGAGTGTCGCTCGCATGAAGGTCCTTTCCAGCTTTTCGCGGTCACCAGTTCCGAGTCGTCCGAGGCGGGATTCATTCCTCGTGACGCATGCCCCGGTGCTCACGTGACAAATGTCGGGGGTACTCACGGACCCGTCCGCCTACGTTCGGATCATGACCAATCCGGGCTTGACTCGCTGGCACGGCAACCCGTTCGTGGCCGTCTTCGACCGCATCGGCCCGCGGCGGCTGCCCGTGCTCACGGGGGCGGTGTTCCTCGTCACGGCGGCGGCGCTCGTCGCGCAGCTGGCGGTGCCGGGGCTGCTCGAGCACGTGCGCCGCGACGGCACGGCCATCGACGCCGGCCAGTGGTGGCGGCTGCTCACCGGCATGTTCTTCCAGGACGGCGGGCTCGTCGGCGGGATCTTCAACCTGGCCGTCCTGGCCGTCTTCGGCACGCTCGCCGAGAGCTACTTCGGGCGCGCCCGGTGGATCGCCTTGTACTTCGGCTGCGGGCTGTTCGGCCAGTTCCTCAGCTACGTCTGGCTGCAGCCGGTCGGCGCGGGCAACTCGATGTGCGTCGCCGGGCTCATCGGCGCGCTCGCCGTGGCGCTGCTGCGGGCGCCGGCGCGACACGGCGTGCAGCTGCCGGGGCAGGTGTTCGTCGTGCCGGTGCTCGTCGCGCCGCTTGCGGTGCTCGACACGGTGCTGCACGACAACCACGGAATGCCGGCGCTGCTGGGGATGGCGCTGGGTTTCCTGCTGCTGCCGAAGGTCCGGCCGGCTTCCTGAACCGGGGGGCGCCGACTCGGGGGCGCCGGGGGTACGACGGCCCGGTCCGGTCGGGGGACCGGGCCGGGCCGTCGTCTGGTCACCGGTTGCGGTAGAGATCCCGCAGCAGCAGCACTTCGGCGCAGTGGTGGATGGTCTCGCGGTTGATGTGCAGCACCAGCGCGGCCATCGGGTACTCCGCGAACGGCCCCTCCGCCGGGCCGACCGCGCGCGCCAGCGCATCGGCGTCGAGCGCCTTCACGCCGCCGATCCAGCTCGCGTACGCCGAGTCGAGCTGGTCGAGCGCCTCGGCCGCGGTGCCGGCGTACGGGAAGGTTTCGTAGCTCATCGCGGGCCCGCCGAAGTGCGAGGCGGCCCGCATGCCGAGCACCCCGACGATGACGTGCGCGAGCCGCCAGGCGATCGTCGTCACCGGCGGCGGCACGGGCTCCGGGTAGGCGAAGTCGACGGTGAAGTCACCGCTGCCGGGGCCCTCCGGGTTCTCGGCGCGCGGGCGCACGGTCCAGCAGTCCGGTACCGGTTGCCAGAAGTACTCGTCGTCGGTGATCCCGTCGAGGCGCGAGCGCACGTGGTGTTGCCAGTGCCAGTCGAGCTGGTCGTGGAGTTCGGTGGTCCATGCGACAGTCATGCGAGCACCGTAAGACGCTTCGCGGACAGGGGCGGTCCTCGTTCCGGAGCCAGGTGCGCAGTGACCCAGCCCACCTGGGACGATGGTGGCAAAAGCGCTCATTCGCCTGGAGGTCGTAGGTGGCCAATCCCACCGGTCCGGTACTCGTCATGGACTTCGGGGCGCAGTACGCGCAGCTGATCGCCCGCCGCGTGCGCGAGGCCCAGGTGTACTCCGAGGTCGTGCCGTCCGGCTCGACCGCCGAGGACCTGCTGGCCAAGAACCCGGCGGCGATCATCCTGTCCGGCGGCCCGTCGAGCGTCTACGCCGAGGGCGCCCCGGCGATGGACGCGAAGCTGGTCGAAGCCGGCGTGCCGATCCTCGGCATCTGCTACGGCCACCAGCTGCTCGCGCGGGCGCTCGGCGGCGTCGTCGAGCCGACCGGCGTGCGCGAGTTCGGCCGCACCGACGTGCGCGTGATCGGTGAGGGCGGCGTGCTGCACGCCGGCCTGCCCGGTCACCAGACGGCGTGGATGAGCCACAACGACAGCGTCACCAAGGCGCCCGAGGGCTCCGTCGTCACCGCCAGCTCCGACGGCGCGGCCGTGGCCGGGTTCGAGGACGTCGACCGGCAGTTCGCGGGGGTGCAGTACCACCCGGAGGTCGCGCACTCACCGCACGGCCAGGAGGTGCTGCGGCGCTTCCTCTACGACATCGCGGGCGTGAAGCCGCAGTGGACCACGTCGTCCATCGTGGACGAGCAGGTCGCGCACATCGCCGACCAGATCGGTGGTGGCCGGGCGATCTGCGGCCTGTCCGGCGGCGTCGACTCGGCCGTCGCGGCGGCACTGGTGCAGCGCGCGATCGGCGACCGGCTCACGTGCGTGTTCGTGGACCACGGCCTGCTGCGCGCGGGCGAGCGCACCCAGGTGGAGCGCGACTTCGTCGCCGCCACGGGCGTGAAGCTCGTGACGATCGACGCGCGCGAGCGGTTCCTCGACGCGCTCGCCGGCGTCACCGACCCCGAGGAGAAGCGCAAGATCATCGGCCGCGAGTTCATCCGCGTGTTCGAGCAGGCCGAGCGCGACCTCAAGGCGCAGGGCGACTACAAGTTCCTGGTGCAGGGCACGCTGTACCCCGACGTCGTCGAATCTGGCGGCGGTGAGGGCACGGCCAACATCAAGAGCCACCACAACGTCGGCGGCCTGCCCGACGACCTGCAGTTCGAGCTCGTCGAACCGCTGCGGCTGCTGTTCAAGGACGAGGTGCGCCGCGTCGGCCTCGAGCTGGGGCTGCCGGAGACGATCGTGCAGCGCCAGCCGTTCCCCGGCCCCGGCCTCGGCATCCGCATCATCGGCGAGGTCACGGCCGACCGCCTGGAAACCCTGCGCGCGGCCGACGCGATCGCGCGCGAGGAGCTGACCGCGGCCGGTCTCGACCGCGAGATCTGGCAGTGCCCCGTGGTGCTGCTGGCCGACGTCCGCAGCGTCGGCGTGCAGGGCGACGGCCGCACCTACGGCCACCCGATCGTCCTGCGGCCGGTGTCGTCGGAGGACGCCATGACCGCGGACTGGACGCGCCTGCCGTACGAGGTGCTCGAGCGCATCTCGACCCGCATCACCAACGAGGTGCCCGACGTCAACCGCGTGGTGCTCGACGTGACGAGCAAGCCGCCGGGCACCATCGAATGGGAGTGACCTCCCGGTCGCGAACGGGACAGGGCCCCCTCGGAGTTCGAGGGGGCCCTTCGCGTTTCCGGGGTCAAGGCCGGCGACGCCGCAGCGAAGCCGCCAGCAGGAGCACACCGACGAACACCGCGCCGCCCGCGACGACCCAGCGGAAGTCGAAGGAAGGCAGCCAGCTCGCGCCGTCGGAAAGGACGTAGCCCGAGACCAGCAGGGTCGCGATGCCGACGATCAGGGTGAACACGTCCACCCCGCGGCGGCGGACCGGAGCCGGGGCCGGCTCGTCGTAGGAGTACGGGTTGTCAGCCACGGAGCACCTCCACGCTGCCCGCGCCGTTGGTGACGTCGAGCGTGATCTTCTGTCCGCCGACGCCGTCCGTGCCGTAGTCGGTGCCGGTGATGGCCGGCTGGCCGACGCCGTTGGTCGAGCGGTCGAGGCAGTCGACGTCGCCGGCGGAGTTCTTGCAGGTGTAGGTCACGTCAGCGGTCGCGGGCACCGTGACCTTGGTGTCGCCGGCGCCGTTGTTCACCGACGTGGTGATCGGGCCCGACAGCGGGATCTGCGTCAGGTCGAGGTCGAGGTCGCCCGCCGCGTGGTGGTACACCGGCTGCAGCTCGGCCACCGAGTGCGGCGTCGAGCGCAGGTCGCCGACCCCGCCGCGCAGGTCGATGTTGGTGAAGGTGGTCGTGGTCAGCACCATGCCGACGATCGCGAGCGGAACCGCGAGGCCGATCAGCCCCCGCGAGCCGCGGACGAACGCGCCGGCGACCATGCCGACGCCGAGCACGCCCAGCACCAGTCCGATGATGTGCTTGACCGAGAACCAATCCACGCCGTTGAGGTTCAGCACCACGCCGAGGCCGGCCACGAGCACGGCCGCCGCGAACGTCACCGAGCCGATCTTCGACCGCGGCTGCCGCGGCGGGGTGGTGGGCTCGTCGTAGTCGTAGCGGTACGGGTCCTGGGGCGGCGGCCCGGCCGGGTCCGGCAGGTCCCAGCCCGCCGGGTCGGCCGCGAGCGGGTCGAAACCGGGCGCGGCCGAGCCCGTCGGCTCCGTGGTGGAGGTGTCCGTCATCGTGAAGGCTCCGGTTCCGGGCGCGGCCTGGGCCGTCTGGTACGCGCGGTACCCGACGACCGGTGCCGGGCGGTTGTCCTGCCCGCGGTTGCGGTGCAGGAGGTAGAGGCTTGCCGTGAGCAGCGCGAACCCGATGAGGCCACCGCCGTCGAACCAGCCGTTGCCGAACGTCCACCCGATCACCGGGATCAGCGCGACGCACAGCACGACCGCGAAGGCCTTCGACATCGTCGACTGCCCGCGCCCGATCATCGCCTCGAAGCCCGACACCTCGTCGCCCTCGCTCGGGAAGAACAGCCAGCCGAGCAGGTAGAACACCAGCCCGAACCCGCCGAACACCATTGCCGCGACGAGCGCCACCCGGATCACGACCGGATCGATGCCGTAGCGGTTCCCCAGTCCGGCCGCGACCCCCGCGACCTTCCGCCCGGCGTGCGGGCGCCGCGGCCTGCTCACCCAGAAGTCCTTGACCGTCTCCTCGAAGCCGTTGAACGGGTTGGACTTCGGGGCCGGCGCTTCGTTCGCACCACTCATACGGCAAAGCATGCGGGAATCCCGAGGCGCCCACATCGGGGACGTTCCCTGAGGTTTCCCCTGAGAGCCGAGCTCATCCGGGTCGTGATCAGGGGCTTCCCCGATGCCACCGCGGCCTCCGGCGTGTGACGATGGACGACGTGCAGGACTTCCTCGACCTCGACGCCACCACGGCGCCGGCGCCGGCCCGTGTGCCGGTGCCGCCCGTGGCGGCGCCCGTCGCCGAGCAGCCGGAGCGGCCGAAGATGCACCGGCGGCGCAACGGGCGCGCGGTGGCCGGGGTCGCGGGCGGGCTCGCGGACCACCTCGGCGTGCCCGTCGTGTGGGTGCGCCTGGCGTTCGCGCTGCTCGCGGCCCTCAACGGCGCCGGCTTGCTCGCGTACGGACTGCTGTGGGTCTTCGTGCCGCAGCGAGCCGAAGACGCGCCGGAGACGGAGTCCTCGAACAAGGAGCGCCAGCAGGCGTACGGCCTGATCGCGCTCGGCATCGGCCTCGCCATCGCGAGCGGCACGCTCAGCGGCACCATCCGCGGCTGGGTCGCCCTGCCCCTGGTCATCGCCATGCTCGGTGCGGCCGTCGTCTGGCGTGAGGCCGACGAGTCGCAGCGGCGCCGGTGGCGCACGGGCGCGCGCGGCGGGGTCACCGGCGCGCTGGTCGGCCAGGGCGGCCGCGGCGCCGCGATCATCCGGATCCTCGCCGGCGTGGCACTGGTGGCGACGGGCATCGGGGTCGTGGTGTTCCAGAGCGGCACCTTCGACCAGGTCAAGTTCGCGCTCCTCGCCGTGCTCGCGACGCTGTTCGGCGTCGCCGTGCTGACCGTGCCGTTCTGGCTGCGGCTGGTCCGCGACCTCGGCGACGAGCGCCGCGCGCGCATCCGCACCGACGAACGCGCCGAGATCGCCGCGCACCTGCACGACTCGGTGCTGCAGACCCTCGCCCTGATCCAGCGGCAGGCCGACCAGCCGCACGAGGTCGCCCGCCTGGCGCGCGGCCAGGAGCGCGAGCTGCGCGGCTGGCTCTACGGCGCCGGCGGCTACGGCAAGCCGAGCGACAAGAAGACGAAGGAAGAGGAAGAGGGCGCCGTTCCGCTGTCCGAGGCGCTGGCCACCGCGTGTGGTGAGGTCGAGGACCAGTTCGCGATCTCCGTCAACCAGGTCGTGGTCGGCGACGTCGAGCTGAACGAGCCGCTGACCGCGCTCGTGCAGGCCGCGCGCGAGGCGATCGTCAACGCGGCCAAGCACGCCGGCGTCGAGGAGGTCAGCGTGTACGCCGAGGTGGAGCTGACCGAGGTCACGGTGTTCGTCCGCGACCGCGGCAAGGGTTTCGACCCCGACGTCGTCCCGGCCGACCGCCACGGCCTCGCCGATTCGATCCGCGGCCGCATGGAACGCCACGGCGGCACGTGCAAGCTGCGCACCGCGCCGGGTGAGGGTACGGAAGTCCAGCTGGCCATGCCGCTCAAAGCGGCGAAGGGCGCGGCGTGACCTCGCTATGCTCGGGCCGGGGGAAGCAGCGGACGAGCGAGGGAGCGGTGTCGTGACGGAGAGCCAGCGGGAGCCGGTCAAGGTCTTCCTCGTGGACGACCACGCGCTCTTCCGCGCCGGGGTGCGCACGGAGCTCGACTCGATCACCGACGAGGTGCAGGTGGTCGGCGAAGCGGGTTCGGTCGCCGAGGCTGTCGCGGGCATCGCGCGCACGAAACCGCAGGTCGTGCTGCTGGACGTGCACATGCCCGACGGTGGCGGCGCCGAGGTGCTGCGCCGCGTCCGCCCGGAGCTGCCCGACGTCGTCTTCCTGGCGCTGTCGGTGTCCGACGCCGCCGAAGACGTCATCGCCGTCATCCGCGGCGGCGCGCGCGGCTACGTCACCAAGACCATCTCGTCGAAGGAACTCGTGCGCGCCATCGTGCGCGTGGCCGACGGCGACGCCGTGTTCTCCCCGCGCCTGGCGGGCTTCGTGCTCGACGCGTTCGCCGACCGCCCCGGCTCGGCTCCCATCAACGACCCCGAGCTGGACCTGCTGACCCCGCGCGAGCGCGACGTCCTGCGCCTGCTCGCGCGCGGCTACGCGTACAAGGAGATCGCGTCGGAGCTGTTCATCTCGGTGAAGACGGTGGAGACGCACGTGTCGAGCGTCCTGCGCAAGACCCAGCTGTCCAACCGCTACGAGCTGTCCCGCTGGGCCTCCGACCGTCGCCTCGTCTAGACGTGTTCGGCCGCCACGGCCTCGACTGGCTGGGGCGCCTCGGTCTTCTTGCGCTGCACCCTTGTGAGCGCGACGCCGCCCAGCACCACGACCATCCCCGCGATCACGCGCACGCTGAGCTGCTCGTGCAGGAAGATGGCGCCCAGCGCCACCGAGACGATCGGCAGCAGGTAGCCGACCACGGACGCCGCGACGGCGCCTTCGGTCGCCAGCAGCTGGTAGTTCAAGGCGAACGCGATGCCCGTGGACCCGAGGCCCAGGATCACCACGGCCACGGCGGCCAGCGGCGTGAGGTGCACCGGTGACAGGCCACCGAAAGGCAGCACCAGCACGAGGAACCCGGCGGCCAGCACCATCTGCCCACCTGAGAGCGCGTACGGCGATTCGCCGGTGCCCGACAGGTAGCGGCCTTCGTAGACGAACGCGAAGCCGTAGCTCGCGGCCGCCGCGAGGCAGGCGAGCGCGCCCCAGCTGAGCAGGCCCGAGGCCTCCCACGGCGCGAAGATCAGCAGGATCCCGACGAGCCCGATCACGAGGCCCGCCGCGCGCGTGAGCGTCATGCGGTGGCGCACCCCCAGGAACGGGGCCACCACGAGCACCCACAGCGGCGTCGTCGAGTTGAGCACGCCGGTGATCCCGGAGTCCACAGTGGTCTCACCGATCGCGAAGAGCAGGAACGGCAGCGCGTTGTGGAAGAACGCGGCCACGACGAGGTGGCCCCACGTGCGCTTGTCCGACGGCAGCCGGCGCCGGGCGAGCCGGCACATCGCCACGAGCACCACGGCGCCGAGCACCAGGCGCGCGAGCACGAGCTGCACCGGCGAGAACGCCGCGAGGCCCAGCTTGATCCAGAAGAAGCTCGAACCCCACATCAGCGCCAGCGCGGCGATTCTGAGCAGGGTCTTCGTCTCGCCCACCCCAGTTCCTCCTTATCGGCCAACGCCCAGCGTGGCGCCGCCCAGACGTAAGGACAAGCGAAAATAACTGCAGGAACGCTTAAGCACAGCTGTAGGATTCGGGCATGCTCGACGTGCGGCGCATGCAGGTGCTGCGCGCGGTGATCACCAGCGGGTCGATCACCGCCGCGGCCCGGAACCTCGGCTACACCCCGTCGGCGATCAGCCAGCAGCTGTCGGTGCTCGAACGCGAGGCCGGCACCGACCTGCTGGAACGCGTCGGCCGCGGGATCCGGCCCACTCCGGCGGGCCTGCTGCTGTGCGAGCACGCCGAAGCGCTCAGCGCTGAGCTCGCCAAGGCCGAGGCCGCGCTCACCGAGCTCAAGGAGGGCCGCACCGGCAAGCTCGCCGTCCGCTACTTCGCGACGGCCGGCGCTTCGGTGATCCCGCACGCCGTCGCGGCCGTGCGCCGCGAGCACCCCGGTGTGTGGCTCGACCTCAAGCTCACGGAGCCCCACGACCCGATGCCCGAAGTCGAGGAGGGCCGTGCCGACGTCGCGATCGTCGTCTCGCCCCGGCCCACGCCACCCGCGAAGGGCATCGAGATGGTCCACCTGCTCGACGACCCGTACCGCGCGGTCCTGCCGCGCCACCACCCGTTGGCGCGCAAGCGCGTGCTCGACCTGGCCGATCTCGCCGACGAGTCGTGGGTCGGCGTGGACCCGCTGCCGGGCGCCTGCCGCGCGATTCTCAACGGCGCCTGCGCGTCGGCGGGTTTCACCCTCAACGCGGTGGTCGAGGCGGAGGACTACCAGACCGCGCAGGGCTTCGTCGCGGCCGGCCTCGGCGTTTGCCTGATCCCGGAGCTGGGCGTCGGCACGCCGCACCCCGGCGTGGCCGTGCGGCGGATCCGCAACCCCGAGCCGTGCCGGACGATCCACGCCGCCATCGCCGCGCGGGCCACCGGGAACCCGGCCGCGCGGACGCTGATCGACGCCATGCGCGAGGCGACGGCGAAGGTCGCCTGACGCCGGACGCCGGGCTCAGACGAACAACAGCTCCGACACACCGATCCCGATCAGCACCGCGCACAGGATCGCGGCGACGGTGAGGATCAGCTTCCGGCGCGCGGCCGCCTTCTGCCGCAGGACCTCGGCCGACGCCGCCTGCTGAGCGGGTGTCGGCGTGAACCGCGCGGTCGGCGCCGCCGGCGGGAGCTGCTGGGGCTGGATCTGCTGCGTCGGCTGGGCCGCCATCGGCGCCATCGGCTGGTGGTGCATGGGCTGCGGCGCGGCCGGCGCGTAGGGCACGTTCTGGACCGGCAGCTGCATGAGCGGACTCTGCTGACCGGGCTGCTGCTGTCCCGGTTGCTGCTGTCCTGGTTGCTGCTGTCCTGGTTGCTGGGACGGGATCGGCCGCGACGCGGGCACGGTCGGCATCGCGGGCGCCGTCGGAGGGATGAACGCTGTCTGCTCGCGGCCCTCGGTGATCGCGCTCAGCGCGGCGACCGTGTCGGCCATGGTCGGGCGGGCCGTCGGGTCCATCCGCAGCATCTTGCGCAACGCGCCGGTGAGCACCCCCGCGTTCTGCGGCGGCCGCTCGGACGAGTCGCCGTCCTCCCCGAACGGCGGCACCCCCTCCACCGCCGTGTACAGCGTGGCGCCGAGCGAGAACACGTCGGCCGCCGGCGAAGGCGGGGCACCGCGCGTGACCTCCGGCGCGCGGTAGGCCGGGTGGGGCCCGCCGCCGGTGATGCCGATGTCGGTGAGCTTCACGCTGCCGTCGTCGGCCAGCAGGACGGTGCCGGGCTCGAGCGTGCGGTGCACGATCCCGGCCGCGTGGATCGTCGCCATCGCGTCGCCCAGCATGATCCCGAGCGACGCCGCCTGCTCGGGCGTGAGCCGCCCGTGCTCGGCCAGGAAGGTCGACATCCCGCGCGAGGGGATGTACTCCATGACCAGCCAGACGTCGGGTCCGTCGGGCAGCACGTCGAACACGGTGATCGCGCTCGTGTGCTCGATGCGGGCCGCGTCCTTGCCCTCCTGCATCACCATCGCCCGCGCCTGCGCGGCGCGGTCGGGTGGCAGGCCGACGGGCAAGTACATGCGCTTCATCGCGACCGTGCGGAACAGCCGCGTGTCGAATGCGAGCCACACGATGCCCGCGCGGCCTCGGCCGATCGGCTGGTCGAGCCGGTACCGGCCGCCGACGATGGTGCCTTCTGAACTCAAATCTGTCCCTGGATCAGCTGTTCGGCGTCGTCGGCGTGTCCGAGGGCCCGTCCGACGAGGTTGGAGGCGAGACCGTCTTCGAGCTCGACGTGGTGGTCGGCGTCTCTTGGTCGGAGGACGTCTCCCGCGTCGGGGTGTTCCGCTCGGACGTTCGGCGCGTCGACGTCCTCTCGCGTGAAGAGGTCTCCTCTGAAGAAGACGTCTCTTCCGAGCTCGTGGTTGCTTCCTCCGTCGTCGGAACCGAAGTCGAGGTCGGGACCACCTGTGCCGATGTGCTCGGGGGAGCGGGCTGCTGCGACGCGTCCGGCGGGTTGTTCGAGCTCAGCAGCCACACGCCGAGCGCCACCAGGCCGATGACCACGATGCCGCCGATGATCGCCGGCTTCTTCCACGCGCCGGGCTTCTCGCCGTCCTCGTCGTCGGCCGGGCTGGTCCGGCCCCGCGGGGGCGGCGGCTCGTCGTACCCGTCGTGGTAGTCGTCGTACGGGTCGTCCTGGTAGCCGTCGGGCACCGGGACGGCGCGGGTGGCGGCCAGCCCGTTGCGGCCCGGGTCGCCGTAGAGCGGCGGTTCGGCCTGGTACCGGTCGTAGTCGTTCTCCGGGTAGCCGCTGGCGGCGGGGTACTCGTCCTCGTCGTCGTAGTACTGCTGCGCCTGGCCGGGCTGGTCGAGCAGCGTGCCCGAGTGCGCGGCGTCCAGGTCGTCTTCGGGGAACAGGTGCGTCGCGGCGGCACCGGCCACGGCGGCGGCGCCGAGCGTGCCGGCCGACGGCGCCATCATCGTCTCGTCGGACGAGCCGCCGAGCGGCGTCTCGCCCCGAGCGACGGCCGCCAGCAGCTCTTCGCACTCGTCCGCGGTCGGCCGGTGCTGCACCTCGAAGTGCAGCAGCACGGCGAGCACGCTGGCCAGCGGGCCCGACTGGCGCGGCGGGTTGATCTGCCCCGCGGCGACCGCGTGCAGCAGGCTCAGCGTGTTCTCCGACAGGCCGAACGGCGGCTGGCCCTCGCACGCGGCGTACAGCGTGGAGCCGAGGGAGAACACGTCGGACTCGGGGCCGGGATCACCGCCGATGGCGACCTCGGGCGCGAGGTAGGCGGGGGTGCCGGCGATCATCCCGGTCTTGGTGACCGTGACGTCGTCCTTGGCCCGTGAGATGCCGAAGTCGGTGATCTTCACGGTGCCGTTGCCGGCGAGCAGGATGTTGCCCGGCTTGATGTCGCGGTGGACGATGCCGACCGCGTGGGCCTCGCGCAGCGCGGCGGCCACCTGCGCGCCGATGCGCGCGACCTCCAGCGGCGGCAGCGTGCCGCGTTCCTGCAGGACCTGGGCCAGGCTCGTGGAGTTGAGGTACTCCATGATCAGGCACGGCTGGCCGTTGTCGTCGGTGACGACGTCGAACACCGAGATCGCGTTGGGGTGGTGCAGGCGCGCGGCGATCCGGCCCTCGCGCATCGTGCGCTGCCGGGCGTCTTCGGCGTCGTGCTCTTCGAGGTGGGGCTGCAGCAGCAGCTGCTTGATCGCCACCGTTCGGCCGAGCACCTCGTCGTGGGCCTTCCAGACGGCACCCATCGCGCCCGTGCCGATCCGGCCGATGATCCGGTACCGGTCGGCGACCAGACGACCCTCGTCGCTCACGCGACCTCCCTTTGGGGCTCCGACTTCCCGGAGCGGGACGTGCCCACCCCGAAGGTGCGACCACCAACCGGCCGCAGCACCGGAGCGTAGGCACCTGTCGTGGGCCGCGTGCCGGTTTTCCCGAGACCGGCCCGCGACAAGGCTAGGCGCTCACTCTGCGCACACGCACTCGGCACGGTCTGATCGTCTACCCGGAACAGGATCGTCGCAGGTCACGTGAAAGAGACGGCCGAGAGCAGTCGCGCTTCGGAGATGACGTCACGCTCGACGACGTCGAACAGCTGCGTGATGCGGACCATCGTGCCGTCGGTCTGGCGCAGCACCGCGACGGCGAGCACGGAGCCGTCGTCGCGCACCTCGGTGCTCTGGACGTCGATCTCGTCGGCCGCGCTCCACGCGCGGACCAGGCTGCCCACCTCACCCTGCGCGAGGCCGGGGGCGAGCAGCGCGAGCGCGTTGTCGGGGTTCTTGTCGATCGACGCGTAGAACTTCTTGACGGCCTGCAGCTTCTCGGCCGCGGACGTGGTCGCCTGGCCCTTCGCCTTGCCGTGCTGGGTCTCGGGCGTGGTGCTCGGCGTGGCCGACGTGGGGGTGCCGGTCTGCGGCTGGCTCTCGCCGGTGTCCTGGGTCGGCTGCGTGGTGCCGGCACCCGAGGACGACGGCGTGCCGGTGTGGTGGCCGGACGTGGTGCCGCCCGCGCCGTGCTCCGGCTGGGCGGGCACGGCCGCGCCACCGAGTGCGGCGGCGCCGCTGAAGCCGGTGGGGATGGTGTCCTCGGCGACCGAGGTCGTCGGGCGCGGGCCGCCGCTCAGCAGGGCCGCGGTGACCACGGCGCCCGCCACGAGCGCACCTGCGCCGACGAGGCCGACCTGCTTCGCCCGGCGGGCGAGCCGGCTCTCCGGCTCCTCCGCGGGCTCGGCGGGCCGCACGGCCTCCGCGCGGTGCGACCGCGGCGGCAGGTACTTCTGCGGCTCGCGGAAGACCTGCTCGAGGTAGTCGCGGTCCGCGTCGCCGACGCCGTCGAGCAGCTCGGGCGGGATCACGTCCTCGACGCGGACGGCAGTGGCCTCGCGGGCCTCTCGCCGTGTGCGCTGCCGATCAAGCACGAATGTCCTCGCTCTGGGGTTCGGGGACGGCGGTACGGCCGTTCGGCCGTACGCCGCTGGTCCGGACGGCCGATTCGTGGTCGGTGTCCTTGCCGGTTGTCGCCAGGTAACCCTGTCGCGACGGGCACCCGCCAGGCTCAGTCGCCGGAATGCCGTCGTCACACGACGAGCGGCAGCTTATGTCACCCACCTGGAGCAGGAACAACCGCTTACCGCACCGCACGTGCATCGGAACGGGCAGTCTGCACTTGCATGAAACGTTTCGCGCACGGCGGACGATAATGCCTGGTCAGGCCCCGTCGTCGGCGATCTTCTCGTCGTCGCCGAAGGTCAGCGTGCGCTGTTCGACGGTCTTGGTGCCGTCGGTGTGGGTCACTTCGAGGGTGTTCACCGTCGTGTTGTTGTCGGGGTCGATCTCCACCTTCTTGACGACGAAGTACGCGACCTTCGCGTAGCGCTGGCGCAGCCCCTGCGGACCCTCCGACTTCAGGTCCCCCGTGGTCACGGCCGAGGCCTCCGCCGGGTCGGTGGTCACCGTGTTGAAGAACCGCTCGGTGTTGTCGCCCATCGTCTTGGGGTCCGCCGGCGTCTTGTACCAGATGGTCGTCGGCGCGGTCTCGCGCTGCGCGGGGGTGATCGGCGGCTTCTCCGGCGTGCTCGGCGGCGTCGACGTCGGCTCGGTCGTGTCGGGGCTCGACGAGTCCTCGCTCGACGGGGCCGCCGACGTTTCTCGGTCGCTCGAGCTGCTCGTGCCCGCCGCGTTCTGCGGGCGCGTGTCCGGGTCGTCCGACGAACTGGTTTCGCTGTCGCGGTCACTCGAGCGGCTGCCGCGGCTGTCGCCGCTCGTGCCGCCCTGCCGGCCCAGCGACGGGTCGGGCAGGATCAGCGGGTTGCCGCCGTTCTGCCGGCCCGGCCAGCCGCCGCCGAGCGCGTCGGCCGTGGTCGTGGTCGTGGGCGAGCCGACCAGGAACGTCCCCGCGAACAACAGCCCGACGACCACCGCGCCCGACGCGCCGGTCGCGAACCACGCCGCCTTCCGCCACGTCTTGGGCGGTGTCACCGACGCCGGCACCGACCCCAGGTCGAACTTCCCGAGCCCGTCGAGCAGCGGCGCCGCGTACACGCGCACTTCCTCGTCCTCCGGCTCGGGCACCCGGACGGCCGGCGCGCGCAACGTCACCCGCTGCCGCCGCGGCGGTTCGGGCTCCGCGCTCAGCTCCACGCTCTCGCGCGCCGCGGCCTCGTGCGCCAGCGTCGCCGCCGTCGCCTCGACGCGTTCGCGGCGGGTGCGCCGCGCGTGCGGCTGCGCGAGCCGGTCGCGCTGCACGTCGGGCAGCGACCGCGTCGTCCCCGGCGCGGCCCACGCGCGGTCGATCTCGCTGACGGGCAGCGGATCCGGCACCACGGCGTGTCCGTCCGGCACCCGCGGTCCGAGCGGATCGCCGGCGAGGTCGCCGAGGTCTCCCGAGTGCGTCCACCCGCTCGTGGCGGGCTCGGCGCCCGGCCGCGATCCGGCACCCCAGCCCGCAGCACCGTCGAAGTCGGGGGGCGCGAAGGCGGTGCCCGGCTGCTCGTTGCCCCAGCCGCTCGCGGCGACCTCGGCAACGGCGTCGGCGAAGTCCGCGGGATCGGCCGCCGGCGCGGGTCCCCGGCTCGGCTGGGGCAGCTCGCCGCCCCAGCCGGCGGCGGCCACCGCGGCTTCGTCCAGCCGCCCGGCCGTGAAGCCGCGATCGCTCCGGCTCGGCTGCGGCAGCTCCGTCCGGCCCCGTTCGGCGGGGGTGAACGCGCCGCGCTCCTCGTGCATCCACGTCGGTTGCGGGAGCCAGGACTGGGCCGCCGACGGAACCGGCAGCGTGCCCTGCGCGGGCGCGTACCCGGCTCGCAGCTCGGCGGCCCCGTTCGGTGGCGGCGGGGCGGCTCCGGGCCGGTGGCGGTGGTGACCGGCGGAATCGGCGGTGACCACGGGCGTCCACGTCTCCGCGCCGGGGCCGCCGCGTGCGCGGTGCCTGCCCGGCACCGTGACCTCGGCGGCCGTCACCGTGTCCGGGTGGGTCGAGTTCCTCGAACCACCCATCGCGTTTCCCGTCATGCCCGTCCGACCCCTCCCCGGTGTGGGCGTGACGGCACCGGCATCCCGATCAACCCGATCGGAGCACTCGCGCGAGCGGAGTCACCTGCGTCCACACTTGCGAAGTCCCGCGCATCTGCACGCGCACGCGGCAGTGGGCGCGTGGAGCCGCAGCTCCCGCGCATCCTCCGGGCGTCGCCCGACCCAGACGCAGGGGTCCTCACGAGCCCAGACTAGGAAACCGCCAGTCGAAAGTCTCGGGGCTGATTGCAACTTGCACAGGTTTCACCCTGTCGGGCTCGACCGAACGGGCATGGGGTCACGCTACGCAGTGCAATTGCGGCAAGCGGGGTCGGTCACCCTCCGCTGCGGTACTTCTCCCGGGTCGACTGCAACGCCTTCGTCGCCACTGCACCACTACCCACAGCAATCACAATGGCGATGACGTCGGCCCCGGTTCCCCCCAAAGTGAGCAACCAGGCGAACAGTGATGCCGCGGTGGTACCACCGGCGACCGCCCAGCGGCTGCGCACGTACTGCGCGACAGGCGCACCGCCGGCCCGCTTGCCCGCGGCGTTGTTGAGCAGCGCCAGGTACCCGACATGACCCAGTGCCGCCAAGACGCTCGCGATCGCGATGATGACGGCGATGACGTTAATCATGGGTCCAGTCTGCCCGTTTTCGCGGACCGGCGGATCGGGGAAGTCCCCGATGTGGCCGGAAGTTCATCGGCCGAGGCGGCCGCGGCCGAGGTTCAGCAGCGCCATGGCGAGCTGCCGGCCCTCCGGCCCGAGTTCGCGGTAGCGCGCGAGCACGTCCATCTCGCGGTTGTAGACGATCTTCGTGCCGCCGGCGGCCATGCGCGCGGCGCCGATCGTCTTCGACACCTCCACGCGGCGCTTGACGAGCCGCAGGATCTCGGCGTCGAGCCAGTCGATCTCCTGGCGCAGCGAGGAAATGTCCTCGCCGGTCGGGGTGTCCTCCGCGGGCTGGCCGTCGGCGTTCTGCGTCTGCGCGTTCATCGGGACCTCTCTGGAAACCGGACCCCCAGCGGCCCCTGGGACGGCGAAAGCCCCGGGTCCGCTGGACTCCGGGGCTGCTGGTGATGGCGGGTGGGGCACTACGCGATCACGGGAGCCGGAGTCCGGGTCCCGTAGAAAAATCGCTCGCTGCTGTGCCGCACGAGGTCAGTATGGCACAGGGGATTGCGGGCCCCGCCGGAAACTCCGCACGCGCGCGTGGACCACGAGCGTCACGAACAGCCAGAACACCGGCATCACCGGCCAGAAGAACCCGGCGCCCAGCACGGCCCACCGCACGATCAGCAGCACGGCCACCGCGACCACGACGGCGAGGTGCACCCGCAGCGCGGGGTGCTCGCGCAGCGCGGCGCGGGTGAGCGGCCAGCCGGCGCCGGGACGGCGGACGGGCTCGGGCCGGGGCAGGTCGGTGGTGAGCTCGCCGAGCTCGTCGACGTAGCGGGTCGCGTAGACCGTACTGAGCCGGTCTTCGACCTCCTCGAGCGTGAGCCGGCCTTCGGAGCCGGCTGCCTGGATGATCGCGGCCACGCGTTCGCGATCGGTGTCGGATGCCCTCAACCGGGCGGGGATCTTGTCGTCCATACCGTTCGATGCTCCGCGCCGGAGCGCCGGTGCGCGTCGGGCGCGGAGCGACAACGCGGCGTACGTCGGTGAGCGCACGCGTACGCGCGCTCGAGTTCGCCGCGGGACACGCTCTGCCTGTTCGGTCCCTGTCGTACCCCAGGGGTAGCGTGGACAGACGATGGACACCCTCTTCGATCTCCCCGCAGAAAAGCGCGCGCCTGCCCGGAAGGCGGCCGCCGAGCTGCTCGAGGACCTCAACCCGGCGCAGCGCGAAGCGGTCACGCACGCCGGCGGGCCGCTGCTCGTCGTGGCCGGTGCCGGGTCGGGCAAGACCCGCGTGCTCACGCGGCGCATCGCGTACTTGCTGGCGGAGCGGCGCGTGCACCCCGGCGAGATCATGGCGATCACGTTCACCAACAAGGCCGCGGCGGAGATGCGCGAGCGCGTCTCGTCGCTCGTGGGCCGGCGCGCCAACGCGATGTGGGTGTCCACGTTCCACTCGATGTGCGTGCGGATCCTGCGCCGCGAAGCCAAGACGCTCGACATGTCGTCGAGCTTCTCCATCTACGACTCCGACGACACGAAGCGGCTCATCACGCTCGTGGCGCGCGACCTCGACATCGACCCGAAGAAGTACGCCGCGCGCACGCTCGCGGTGCACATCTCGAACCTCAAGAACGAGCTCGTCGACCCCGATGCCGCCACGGCGAACGCGGCGAACGACCTGGAGCGCCGCGTCGCCGAGGTCTACGCCGAGTACCAGCGGCGGCTCGAGGCGGCCAACGCGTTCGACTTCGACGACCTGATCATGCGCACGGTGTCGTTGCTGCAGGCGTTCCCGGACGTCGCGGAGTACTACCGCCGCCGGTTCCGCCACGTGCTGGTCGACGAGTACCAGGACACGAACCACGCGCAGTACACGCTCGTGCGCGTGCTCGCCGGCACGGAGACCACCGACACCGGGATCGAGCCGGCCGAGCTGTGCGTGGTGGGTGACGCGGACCAGTCGATCTACGCGTTCCGCGGCGCCACGATCCGCAACATCGAGGAGTTCGAGCGCGACTTCCCCAACGCGCACACGATCCTGCTGGAGCAGAACTACCGCTCCACGCAGACGATCCTCTCGGCCGCCAACGCCGTGATCGAGCGCAACCCCAACCGGCGCGCCAAGCGGCTGTGGACCGACTCGGGCGACGGCGAGAAGATCGTCGGCTACGTCTCGGACAACGACCACGACGAAGCCGCGTTCGTCGCGGGCGAGATCGACGCGCTGGCGGAGAAGGGCGAGGCGGAGTACTCCGACGTCGCCGTCTTCTACCGCACCAACAACCAGTCGCGGGTGTTCGAAGAGATCTTCATCCGCCTCGGCCTGCCGTACAAGGTCGTGGGCGGTGTGCGGTTCTACGAGCGGCGCGAGGTGCGCGACATGCTCGCGTACCTGCGCGTGCTGTCGAACCCCGAGGACACGGTGTCGCTGCGCCGCATCCTCAACGTGCCCAAGCGCGGCATCGGCGACCGCGCCGAGGCCGTGGTGGCGACCCACGCGGAGCGCGAGCGCATCTCGTTCGCGGCCGCGCTGCGCGACGCCGTCGACGGCAAAGTGGCGCTGCTCAACCCGCGCTCGGCCAAGGCGATCACGGGTTTCGTGGCGCTGCTCGACGGGCTGGGTGAGCTCGTGACGTCGGGTACCGAGGTCCACGACCTGCTGGAGGCCGTGCTCGAGCGCACCGGGTACCGCGCGGAGCTGGAGGAGTCCGACGACCCGCAGGACGCGTCGCGCGTCGAGAACCTCACGGAGCTCGTCACGGTCGCGCGCGAGTTCACCGAGTTCACCACCGAGGTCACGCAGGACGAGAACGCGGAGCTGGTGCTCGACGACGGGGTGCCCGCGCCGGGCTCGCTGGCGGCGTTCCTGGAGCGCGTGTCGCTGGTCGCCGACGCCGATTCGATCCCGTCGCCCGACGGCGGTGAGGAGGGCGACGGCGGTGCCGGTGTCGTCACGCTGATGACGGTGCACACGGCGAAGGGCCTCGAATACCCGGTGGTGTTCTGCACGGGCTGGGAGGACGGGGTCTTCCCGCACATGCGCGCGCTGGGTGACCCCACGGAGCTCGCGGAAGAGCGGCGGCTCGCGTACGTGGCGATCACGCGCGCGCGGCAGCGGCTGTACGTCTCGCGGGCGCTGGTGCGCTCGGCCTGGGGCCAGCCGCAGATGAACCCGGCTTCGCGGTTCCTCGACGAGCTGCCCGGCGACCTCGTCGACTGGCGGCGGCTGGAGCCGTCGTCGCCCGGCTTCGGGAACTTCGGGTCCTCGGGCTCTTCTTCGTCGGGTCCGCGCGCGGCGACGACGTGGGGCCGGCGGTCTTCGTCGTCCTCGACTGCCTCGACGTCGCCGTTCGGCAAGGGCTGGAAGGACACGGTGGCCCTCAAGCTCGACGTCGGCGACCGCGTCAGCCACGACAAGTACGGGCTGGGCACCGTCATCTCGTGCGACGGCGTCGGCCCCCGCGCCACGGCCACCATCGACTTCGGTGCGTCCGGGAAGGTCCGCTTGATGCTGATCGGGAGCGTCCCGATGGTGAAGCTCTGATTTTTGTCGTACCCCTCACCTAAGCTCACTTCCATCGAACACAAGTTCGAAGAAGTGGGGTAAGCTGGTGCTCGCGCCGGCACCCCGGAAGGGGAGGACGAGGGTGTGGACGCGGTGTTGTTCGGAGTACTGGCCGGTGGGGTCCAGGAGTACCTGCGAGGAGTTCTCGGCGAGCCGGCTCCGGGGGCCGGCTCGGGGGAAGCCCGGCGGTTGGCTGCGGCGTGGCGGGCCTTGCTGCACCAGCACTCGCTCGGCCACGACGGCCGTTGTCAGTGCTGCGGCAGGGGCCGCTGGGTGGCGCGGTCGCCGTGGGACGCCGTCGCGGCCACCGGACCGGGGTTCGGGGCGCGGGTCTCCTGGCTGATGCGGTTGGGGTGGTGGCCGGTGCGGCGTCCTCAGGCGGGGCTGTGCACGGTGTGGCAGGTCGCCGTCGCGTACTTCATCCGGCGGTTGCCGAACGGGGAGAGGTGAGCGGCCGATCGGGGGCTGACTCGGACCGTGCCGTGAGCGGCGGGCGTCCGTCGCCAAGAATCCGGAAGCGCGTCGTCGGGGGACGCGTTGGCGGGTGCGGCGGTCCGAAAAGGACACTGCCGTTGGTCGCCGCCGGTTGTGCGGCACCGTCTCAATCGGACAATGCCTGAAATGAACACCGCCACGGGAGCGGGGACGCTGCCGTGGCGGAGGAGGAGCTGAGAGATGAAGTCAGGAGGTACTGGCTGACCACGAAGCCCGGCTACAAGGCTTGGTGCGCAAGGAGGATCAGACGACGATGCCGCGGGCGGCGAGCCACGGGCGCGGGTCGATCTTCTTCGTGCCGTTCTGCCAGACCTCGAAGTGCAGGTGCGGGCCGGTGCTCTCGCCCCGGTTGCCGATCTCGGCGATCTGCTCGCCGCACTTGACCTTCTGGCCTTCGTGGACCGAGAAGCTGTTCATGTGGCCGTAGACCTGGATGGTGCCGTCGTCGAGCTGGACGCGGACCCACAGGCCGAAGCCGCTGGCGGGGCCGGCCTGGATGACAGTGCCGTCGGAGGCGGCGTAGATCGGGGTGCCGATCGAGTTCGCGATGTCGATGCCGAGGTGGCTGCTGCCCCAGCGGGCGCCGAAGCCGGAGGTGAACGTGCCGTGGGCCGGCAGGCAGGTCTTCGGGCGGGCGGCCTCTTCGGCGGCCTTGCGCGCGGCGTCGGCTTCGGCCTTCTCGCGGGCGTCGGTGACCTTCTGGCTGTCGGCCATGCGGGCCGCTTCGGCGGAGGCGTCCGACGAGTGGCCGACGGGCAGCAGCTCGGGGGCTCCCCCGGAACCCGCGCTGCCGAGGGTGAACGAGGCGCTCGCGTCCTGCGCGTTGGCGAGCGGGGTGACGGGGGCGTCCGAGTCGGCCGTCACGGTCTTCAGGGTCTGGCCCGCGGCGGCAGCGGCGAACGCGCCGGCCGCGACGGCGGCGACCACGACCCGCCCACGCAGGGCGGAGGAGGGCGGGGCGATGCGGTGCTGACCCCGCACGCGGATGACCGCACCGTCCAGTGCGTCCTTCAGCGCCGGGGAAGGGGCTTGGCCGCCGGGGGAGCGGTGTGAAGCCAAGACAGGGCCTTCCATCGTCGGGGAGCCGGGCCTTCGCGGACTCGGGCGGGGGAACCCGTGAGCGACCTCGGGGGGTGGTTCGCTCGGCGTCGCGCTTCGTGACCTGACTGTAATGGGGACCGGGGGACAGTAACGAAGGGGCACTGTTCTCGGCAAGGTGCCCCCGCCGTTTCGGCCGAACGAGGGCTTGCCATCACGCGGCTAGCTGTGGAGATTACCCAAAGTTAAGCTGAAACTACTCCGATCAGTGTGATCTCCCTTACACGACTTTCGGACGGTCGGACCCCCGAACGGGCCCACCGGAGGCCGCCGAACGGCGCAACCGGTGAAATAAACGTTTGCGGCCCGCTGTTGAAGGGCATTCAACCCTCTTTCGTGTGGCCCGGGTCACGCACCGTCTCCGCGGGCTGTCCGATTACGCCCCCATCGGCTGATTCCCTGGTCGACCGCGTTCACACCGCGCCACCACCGCACTCTTCTCCGCGGACCGGGCCCCTCCGTTCGTCTTCACCGGCGCCAGCCGGGCCCCACTGCGCCACCCCCACCCGCGCCCGGCTTGCTAGCGTCGCCCCGATGACTTCGTCCGAAGGACCCCACGACGGGGACTCCTCCCCGGCCCGTTCCGGTTCCGATCCGGACAACGGAGCCCCCCGGTCCACCCCCCGCCGCCCCACTCTCGCCGAACGCAAGGCCGCCGCCCGCGACCGCGCCCGCCGCGGCACCACCGCCGCGCGCGACCGCGACTCCGCACCCGGCGGCGTCTCCTCCCGCCCGGCCGACGCCACCGCCGAGCCCACCTCCCGCCGCGACGCACCAGCGCCGCGCAGCACCGACTCCGGTCAAGTTTCACGCCGCGACCGCCCCACCAACCCCGGCGTGCCAACCAGCGCCCCGGCGGCCACCGACACCCCGGACTCCGGCCTCGGCAAACCCGGCGCCGGGCCGCCCCCCGGCGACTCGAGCGTCGGTGCGGAGCGCGCCGGCGGGTACGGCGCCAAAGACAGTGGCCGCCCGAATGCGGCAAACGCGGGCGAACCGGATGCCGGCAGCGCAGCCGGCGATCCGGCCGGAAGCCGTGGAGGCGCGGGCGCTGACACCGCCGTCTCCGGCCTCGACGTGAACGGCGGCGGGGTGCGTCACGGCGCCGCTCAGCCAGGTGCCGGAAGGGCGGTCGATGACCCGGCCCGAGGCTTCGGCGGCGCTGCGCGCGGCCCGGGCGATCAAGAGACCGCGGTCGGCTCGGGCCACGAGTCCGGCGCCGGTGTGCGAAGCGGCCGCAGTACCGAACCCCGGAACACCGCCGCGCCGACCCGGATCGAGCCGCGGTCTGCGCGCGCCGGGCGGGAGGAGGGCGGCGGTTTCGCCGGCCTCGGCGACCTGACCGACCGAGCTCCGTCGCCGCGGCTCAAGACCGCCGTAACCCTCCTCGCCGTCGGGGCCGTCGCGCTCACCGCCGGCGCGATCCTGCCCGTGTCGCCCGATGCGGGGCCCGGGTACCTGTCCTGGCCGTTGCTCGCGTTGCTCGCGCTGGTGCCCGCCGGCGTCGCGAACGCGGCGGCGTACAGCGGACGCCACGGGCTGGCTGCGGGCCTCACCGTCGGGCTGGCGGCGCTGGCGCCCGGCCGCTTGGTGCTCGACTTCCAGTTCTTCGCGCACGCCTCCAAGACCATCCGGCCCGAGCTCTTCCTGCCGGACCGGCTGCTGGACCGCAGCGCCGTCGGCGCCGGGTTCTGGTTGCTGGTGGCGGGGCACGTCGTCACGATCGTCGCCGGGGTGGTCGCCGCGCGGGTCGCGCGGGAGGTCAACGAGGTGGCCGGTGAGGACGACGGCCGGCGGCGGTGGCGGCTGGTCGTGCCGTTGCTCGCGGTGGTGAGCGCGGTCGGCCTGCTGATGGCGCCCGTCGTCTCGGACAACCCGTACCTGCCGGCCTACTCGGCTTTCGAAGGTCCGGGCGTGGCGCTCGCGGGCTACGTCGTCGTCGCAGGGGCGTTGCTGCTCGCCGTGGTCCTCGGGGTCGGCGCGGCTGCCGACGGCGTGGTGCGCGGGACGCTCGGCGGCGTGGCCGCGGCGACGTTCGCGCTCGCCCTGCCGGCGGTGGTCGGCGGGCTGGCCGTCGGCGGGCTGCACCTCGCGTTCGGGCCGGTGATGGCCATCGTGGCGATGCTGGTCGTGCTCTTCCTCGCGCCGCGGACGACGCCGCAGCAGGCGCGCGCGGAACGCACCGACTTCGCGGGCGAGGCGCGGGTCCCCAGCCTCACGTTGTGGCGCGGCGTCACGGCGCTGGCGGCACTCCTCACCGCCGTGGCCGCCGCCATCGGGGCGCTCGCACCGCAGCTGGACGCCCGGCTCGCCACCGAGAGCCCCGCCCGCTGGCTGCTCCTGGCCGCGGCGATCCTCGTCGTGCTGCCCACACCGTTCCTCTTCAAGTACAAGGCCGCGCGCGGACTCGTCGCCGTGCTGTGGGCCGGTGTCGTGCTCGCGGGCACGGCCGTGCTCAGCACCGCCCTCACCGCGTCGGCGGCGACGGGCCTGGGCGGCGGGCTCGGCGGCGCGATCACCTACCGCCTCGGCGCGGGCGCCGTGTTCACCGCGATCGCGCTCGGACTCGCCGGGCTCACGGCGCTCGCGGCCGTCGTCACGGGCGTGGTCGAACGCGACGACGAAGGCACCGAGGACCCGCGTCCCCGGGTGCTGCTCCCCGTCGTCGCCGCGGCGGTGCTCGCGGTCGCGGCCTTCGGCACGCCCGTGTTCTCCGCGCCCGACTACGCAACGCCCGGGCTCTGGTCCGATTTCGACACTCCGTCGTGGGGTCTGCTCACCGCTGTGCTCGTGGTGCTGGGCGTGCTCGCCTTGAGCGTCCGCTCCCGTCCGGGCGCCGCGGCGGCCGCGCTGGCCGGGGCCACGCTCCTCCTGGCGCTCCACGTCTCGCAACTGTTCTTCGTGGACCTCCCGGGCCGCAGTCCGGCGCTCGGCTTCTGGCTCGGCGTCGCCGCTGTTGTCGCAACGGCAACAGCGGCCGCGACCGCCGCAGCGGGCGCGAAAACGCCCGCCGGTGTGCGTTCTCACACCGCTTGACCGCATACGGTGACCGACTTCACCAGGTGCGGCGGCCCGCGCGTTCACGCTGGTCGCTAACCTCGACTGGTCCGACAGCGCGGTTCGAATTCAGACCACCCGGGTTCGAACCACCACAGTGGCGTGTCGTCAGGAGACTGGAGTAGTGGACCTCTACGAGTACCAGGCGAGGGATCTCTTCGCCGCCCACGGAGTACCGGTTCTGCCGGGCTCGGTGGCAAACACCCCCGAAGAAGCCAAGGCCGCCGCGGAGCAGATCGGCACCCAGGTCGTCGTCAAGGCGCAGGTGAAGGTCGGCGGTCGCGGCAAGGCGGGCGGCGTCAAGCTGGCCCAGACGCCGGACGAGGCGAAGGAGAAGGCGGAAGCCATCCTCGGCCTCGACATCAAGGGCCACACCACGCGCCGCGTGCTCGTGGCCGAAGCCTCGGACATCGCCGAGGAGTACTACTTCTCCTTCCTGCTCGACCGGTCCAACCGCACCTTCCTGGCGATGGCGTCGGCCGAGGGCGGCATGGAGATCGAGCAGCTCGCCGTCGAGCGCCCCGACGCACTGGCGAAGATCCCGGTCGACGCGATCGCCGGCGTCGACAAGGCGAAGGCCGTCGAGATCCTCACCGCGGGCAAGTTCCCGGAGAAGGTCGTCGACGAGGCCGCCGACGTGGTCGTGAAGCTCTGGGAGACCTTCGTCTCCGAGGACGCCACCCTCGTCGAGGTCAACCCGCTGGTGCGCGACCCCCAGGACAAGATCATCGCCCTCGACGGCAAGGTCACCCTGGACGAGAACGCCGACTTCCGTCAGCCGGGCCACGAAGAATTGGTGGACAAGGAAGCCGAGAACCCCCTCGAGGCGAAGGCCAAGGCCAAGAACCTCAACTACGTCAAGCTCGAGGGCCAGGTCGGCATCATCGGCAACGGCGCCGGGCTCGTGATGTCCACTTTGGACGTCGTCGCGTACGCGGGTGAGAAGCACGGCGGCGTGAAGCCCGCCAACTTCCTCGACATCGGTGGTGGCGCGTCGGCCGCGGTCATGGCCGCCGGTCTCGACGTGATCCTCAACGACACCGACGTGAAGAGCGTCTTCGTCAACGTCTTCGGCGGCATCACCGCGTGCGACGAGGTCGCCCGCGGCATCGTCGAGGCGCTGAAGATCCTGGGCGACGAGGCCACCAAGCCGCTGGTCGTCCGTCTGGACGGCAACAACGTCGTCGAGGGCCGCCAGATCCTCGCCGACGCGAACCACCCGCTCGTGACCGTGGTGGACACTATGGACAACGCGGCCGACAAGGCCGCCGAGCTCGCCGCGGCAGGTGCGTGAGATGTCGATCTTCCTCAACGAGAACAGCAAGGTCATCGTGCAGGGCCTCACCGGCTCCGAAGGCATGAAGCACGCGATCAAGATGCTGAAGTCCGGTACCACCATCGTGGGTGGCGTCAACGCCCGCAAGGCCGGCCAGACGGTGACCATCGAGGGCAAGGACCTCACCGTGTTCGGCACGGTCGAGGAGGCCATCAAGGAGACCGGCGCCGACGTGTCGGTCATCTTCGTGCCGCCGAAGTTCGCCAAGGACGCGGTGCTCGAGGCCATCGACGCCGAGATCCCGCTGGCCGTCGTGATCACCGAGGGCATCCCGGTGCACGACTCGGCCTACTTCTGGGCGCACGCGGTGGCCAAGGGCAACAAGACCCGCATCATCGGCCCGAACTGCCCGGGCGTGATCAGCCCCGGCAAGTCCAACGCCGGCATCATCCCGTCCGACATCACCGGCCCGGGCGCGATCGGCCTCGTGTCGAAGTCGGGCACGCTGACCTACCAGATGATGTACGAGCTGCGCGACATCGGTTTCTCCACCGCTGTCGGCATCGGCGGTGACCCGGTCATCGGCACCACCCACATCGACGCCCTCGAGGCGTTCGAGAAGGACGCCGACACCAAGGTCATCGTGATGATCGGCGAAATCGGCGGCGACGCCGAGGAGCGGGCCGCGGCCTACATCAAGGAGAACGTGACCAAGCCGGTCGTCGGCTACGTCGCGGGCTTCACCGCCCCCGAGGGCAAGACCATGGGTCACGCGGGTGCGATCGTGTCCGGTTCGTCCGGTACGGCGGCCGCGAAGAAGGAGGCCCTCGAGGCTGCCGGCGTGAAGGTCGGCAAGACCCCGAGTGAAACCGCCGTCCTGGCGCGCGAGCTGTACAACAACCTCTGAGCTGCGGAAACGCGGTTCACGCGGGCCGGGCACCCACCGTGGTGCCCGGCCCGCGGCGTATCCTTCGGCAACCGATCGCGTGTCCCGCGCGTCCAACGGCGCGGACGGGGGAGCGCCGGATGCGCTAGCGTTCCGCCAACGCAGGCGTCGCGTGTGTCGTCCGGGCGCCGAACATCCCCCTGAGTTGCCGGCGAACGACAGGAGAGCTTCCGATGACCTTCCCCAGCGGCGGGCCTGGCTACCCCCAGCAGGGCGGCGGCCAGCAGCAGCCCCCTCAGGGACCGCCTCCCTCGGGCGGGTTCCCGCACCAGCAGCCGCAGCAGGGACCGCCTCCCGGCGCGAGCCCGGCGCTGCCCCAGAACCTCCCGCTCGTGCTCGCGCTCGTGGTGACCGTGCTGGGCGTCGTCCAGTACTTCCTCGGCTTCTCCGACGAAGCCGGTGACGTCGGCCAGGACACGATCTTCCTCCTCGCCGGTGGTCTGCTCTCGGCGCTGCACGCGTTGCCAAGAGCGCCGAAGGTGCTGCCGTTCGCCGCGCTGTTCAGCGTGGTCGGTGCCCTGGGCGCGCTCGACACGGTGGTGGCCGAGCAGTCGACGCCGGGCATCGTCACGGTGGTGCTGATCCTCGGCATCGTGCAGGCGCTGGTCTCGGTCGGCGCGCTGCTGATGGAGTACGGCATCCTCAAGCCGCCGGCGCCGAAGCCGGCTGTGCCGCAGTACCAGCCGACGCAGTACGGCCAGGAAGGCCCGTTCTCGTCGCAGCAACCGAAGCAGGGTGAACAGTCGTCGCCGTTCGCGCCGCAGCCCGGCCAGTACCAGCAGCCCGGCTCGACGCCGCCGGGGCAGCAGCCGCCCGGGCAGCAGGCCACGACGTACGCGCCGCAGCAGGGCCAGTTCTTCCAGCAGCCGTCGTCGGAACAGGGCAAGAACCCGGGCACGCCGCCCGGTGGCTTCGGCCAGCAGAGCTGACCTACCTCGCGAAAACACCCGCTGTGACTCTCCGTGTCACAGCGGGTGTTTTCCGTTGGAGTCGTGCCCCCGACCGGGTGGGTTAAGTTCGCCGCGCCTCGCGGAGCGGCGTGCCTCACCCGGACGGACCAGCGCGGATGTCATGGTGCGAGGCATGCAGGTGCTCACCAGTTCTTCACGCCCGCCGGGTGACGAGGACACCGTCGAGCCCGACGCGTACCTCGCTCCGGCCACCCGGGTGCGGGTGTTGCTCACCGCCGCTCTCGGTTCGCTGATCACGCAGTACGCCGTGGTCGCGACCCTGCTCGCCCTCGTCGCGCTGACCGCCGAAAGCACCGTGTTCTCCGCCGGCAGCGTGCTGCTCTCGGCCGGGCCGGGCTGGCTCGCGGCGTACCAGGTGCAGCTCGGCATCGGGGGCCACCCGCTGGGGGTGCTGCCGCTGCTGCCGACGATCGGGGCCGTGGTGCTCGTCGCCCGCACGGCGTCGGGCGCGACGCTGCGCCTCGGGTACGCGTCGCTGCGCCAAGCCGTGCCGCTGATCTCCGTGCTCGCGGCTTCGCACGCGCTGTTCGGCCTGCTCATCGGGCTGCTGTCGCTCGGCCAGCCGGTGCGGGTGAACCCGATCCTCGCGTTCGTGGTGCCCGGCGCGTTCGGCGCGGCGGCGGCCACCGCGGGGGTGGTGCGCCGCTGCGGGGTGCCCGCCGCCCTCGCCGACCGGCTCGACCCGGTGGCGGTCCGCGGCCTGCGCGCGGGGGCGCTCGGCCTCGCGGCGCTGCTGGCGGTGGGCGCCATCGTGTTCGCGGCCGCCACGGTGCTTTCGGTGTCCACTGTGGACGACCTGTTCGAGCCGTCGCTGGGCAACAGCCTCGGGCTGTTCCTGCTTTCCGTGCTGTACCTGCCCAACGCGGTGGTCGCGGCGCTCTCGTTCGTCGCCGGGCCGGGGTTCACGATCGGGTCGCTCGACGTCAGCCTCGTCGGCTACCGCGGCGGTGCCGTGCCGGCCGTGCCGCTGCTCGGCGGGATCCCCGAGCACGCCGCCGCGTGGTGGCCCGCGCTGCTGGTGCTGCCCGCGGCCGTCGGCGCGCTCGTCGGCTGGTCGGTGCGGCACGTCGACGACGACCCGGCCGCGCGGATCCGGATCGTGGCCGTCGCGGGCGCCGTGGTCGGTTTCGGCTGCGTGGTGCTGGGGACGCTGGCGGGCGGGCGGCTCGCCGACGGTCCGTTCGACCCCGTGAGCGTGCCGGTCGGGGTGGCGTCGATCGTGGCGTTCTGCTGGATCGTGATCCCGGGCGGGTTCGTGGCGTTCTTCGCGGGCGCGCACGAGCCGGCGGCGCCGCCGGAACCGCTCGAAGCCGAGGAAGCGGCGGCTGAGGACGCCGAGCAGGACGAGGCCGGTGAGGAGGACGTCGACGAGGCCGCGGAGGTCGATCCCGACGAGGTCATCGAGGACGTCGACCCGGAGGAGATCGACACCGACGAGTTCGAGGCCGAGTTCACCGAAGCCGACGAAACCGACGAAGCCGCCGACGAAGCCGCCGACGACACCGCAGTCGAACCTGAGCCGCCGGTCGAACCCGAGCCGGTCGCCGAGCCCGAGTACGACGACTTCGACGCCGAAGCGGAGGCCGAACTGGGCCTCGAGCTGCCGGAAGACGTCCCGCTCGACCAGCCGGAGCCCGACGGCGGCGACGCCGGCGCTGTGACCGAGTCCACCGACGGCTCCGGTGCGGACGAGCGCCGCGACGACGACCGTTAGGGTTGGGGTGACCTGGTGAAGCGCGGTGCGCCCGAGGCGTGCCGCTGTGCGAGGAGCCCGTTCTGGCCAGCCGCTTGGACTTGCCCACCCCGGTGAAGATCGTCGTGCTCGCTTCCGGGTCGGGCACGCTCCTGCAGGCTGTGCTCGACGCGGTGGCGAAGCCCGCGTTCCCGGCGCAGGTCGTCGCCGTGGGCGCCGACCGCACCGGCATCGAGGCGCTGGCCCGCGCCGAGCGAGCCGGAGTGCCTTCGTTCACCGTGCGCGTGGCCGACCACTCCGACCGCGACGCGTGGGACGAGGCGCTCACCAAGGCGGTCGCCGCGTACGAACCCGACCTGGTCGTGTCGGCGGGGTTCATGAAGATCCTCGGCGCGCGGTTCCTGGCGCGCTTCGGCGGCCGCGTGATCAACACGCACCCGGCGCTGCTGCCGTCGTTCCCCGGGATGCACGCGGTCGCCGACGCGCTGGCGGCGGGCGTGAAGGTGACCGGGTCGACCGTGCACTTCGTCGACGCGGGCGTGGACACCGGCCCCGTCATCGCCCAGGAGGCGGTGGTCGTGGAGGCCGACGACACCGAAGACGTCCTGCACGAGCGGATCAAGGCCGTGGAACGCAGGCTGCTGGTTGGAACGATCGAGCGACTCGGCCGTGGTGGCTGCACCGTGGACGGACGAAAGGTGAGGTTTTCGTGAGCACTGCAGAGGGACGACGCCCGGTCCGGCGCGCGCTGATCGGCGTCTCGGACAAGGCCGGCCTGCTCGAGCTCGCGACCGGGCTGCACGCCGCGGGCGTGGAGATCGTGTCGACCGGCGGCACCGCGAAGGTGATCGCGAACGCCGGGGTCCCCGTCACGCCGGTCGAGCAGGTGACCGGGTTCCCGGAGTCGCTCGACGGCCGGGTGAAGACGCTGCACCCGCGCGTGCACGCCGGGCTGCTGGCCGACCAGGACAACCCCGACCACGTCGAGCAGCTGCGGAAGCTCGAGATCGCCGCGTTCGACCTGCTCGTGGTGAACCTGTACCCGTTCACGCAGACCGTCGCGTCGGGCGCGAGCGCCGAAGACTGCGTGGAGAACATCGACATCGGCGGCCCGGCCATGGTGCGCGCGGCCGCGAAGAACCACGGCAGCGTCGCGGTCGTCGTGGACCCCGCGCGCTACGCGTGGGTGCTGGAGCAGGTCGTGGCGGGCGGTTTCGAGCTGGCCGACCGCAAGCGGCTCGCGGCGCAGGCGTACGCGCACACGGCTGCGTACGACTCGGCCGTGGCTTCGTGGTTCGCCAACGTGTACGCGCCCGCGGACGACTCCGGTTTCCCCGATTTCCTCGGCGCCACCTGGGATCGCGCCGACGTGCTGCGCTACGGCGAGAACCCGCACCAGAAGGCGGCGCTGTACCGCAGCGCGCAGCCGGGGCTGGCGCACGCGGAGCAGCTGCACGGCAAGGCCATGTCGTACAACAACTACGTCGACACCGACGCCGCGCGCCGGGCCGCGTACGACTTCGACGAGCCGGCCGTCGCGATCATCAAGCACGCCAACCCGTGCGGCATCGCGGTGGGCACGGACGTGGCCGAGGCGCACCGCAAGGCCCACGCGTGCGACCCGGTTTCCGCGTACGGCGGTGTGATCGCCACGAACCGGCCGGTGAGCGTCGAGGCGGCCGAGCAGATCGCCGAGGTGTTCACCGAGGTCGTGCTGGCGCCCGACTTCGAGCCGGAGGCGCTGGAGATCCTGCAGCGCAAGAAGAACGTGCGGCTGCTGAAGCTGCCCGCGATCGAGAACCCGGCGCCCGTCGAGCTCCGGCCGATCTCCGGCGGGGTGCTCGTGCAGTCCGTCGACGCGATCGACGCGCCCGGCGACGACCCGGCCAACTGGCAGCTCGCCACGGGTGCGCCCGCCGACTCGCAGACGCTGGCGGACCTCGAGTTCGCGTGGCGCGCGCTGCGCGCGGTGAAGTCCAACGCGATCCTGCTGGCGCACGACGGCGCGACCGTCGGCGTCGGCATGGGCCAGGTCAACCGCGTCGACTCGTCGCGTCTGGCGGTCGCGCGCGCCGGTGACCGCGCGAAGGGTTCCGTGGGCGCGTCCGACGCGTTCTTCCCGTTCCCGGACGGGCTCGAGGTGCTCCTGGAGGCCGGCGTCCGCGCCGTCGTGCAGCCCGGCGGGTCCATCCGCGACGCCGAGGTGATCGCGGCCGCGGAGAAGGCGGGCATCACGCTGTACCTGACGGGGACGCGCCACTTCGCGCACTGACGTTCCGCGGGGCCGGCTTTCGGGCCGGCCCCGCGTTCAGGCCTGGTTTTCAGGCCTCGTGTTCAGGCCTCGCCGCGAAGGAGCGCGTACACGACTTCGTCGCGATAGCGGCCGTCGCGCCAGGTGACCTGGCACATCAGGCCTTCGCGGTGGAAGCCGACCTTCTCGAGCACGCGCTGCTCGGCCGCGTTCTCGCTGTCGGTGAACGCTTCGAGCCGGTGGGCGCGCGTGAAGCGGAAGAGGTGGGCGGCCAGCAGCCGGTGGGCCTTCGTCCCGACGCCGTGACCGCGGAAATCGGGCAGCAACGTCACACCGACCTCGAAACACCCGCCCGCCGGCCCGCCCCGATCGGCGGCCTCCCAGCTCGCCATCCCGGCCACCACACCGTCGACGGTCACCGCGAGCGCCGTCGACTCGTCCCCGACGAACCCGTCCTCCGCAAACCGCCGGCGGCGCACCTTCGGGTCCGCGAACCCGGACCACTGGAACTCGCCGAGCACCTCGGGCTCCGCCGCGAACCGATCGAGCACCGACAGATCCTCCTCGGCGAACGGCCGCAGGGCGATGCGCTTCACGGTCAGCTCCTCCGTCCCCTCGCGTTCGTGACACCTCGCTCGCCCAGCGAGGGGCGAGCTGCGCCCGGCGCCCCGCTGCGCTCCTCGCCGCTCCGGGCCGACCGACACCGTCCGCCGGCCGGCGGTGGCCGCGTGCCCCTGGGGTGTGCGTGTCACCTCTCCCGCCGGGACAGGCCCCCGCCCTCCCGAGGGGGGCGTCCCCGAGTCCATTCTATCGGCCACCCCCGACAAAATCCGGGGCGAAAGGTTCTGGAGCGGGAATTGTCCACAACTCGGCTGCGGTGTGGACAACTCGCCCGAATCCTTGCCGGGATGCTGCGGCCGAACCGTTGCTGGAAGGGCGACCCGTACCCAGGCTGGACCGTGGCAGTCGAACCATTGCCGGACCGCGGCGACCCGACCCGTTCGCTGGAACGCGGCGGACCCGAACCGTGTGGAAGGCGGCCCGAACCGTTCACTGGGACGTGGGGACCCGAACCGTTGCAGGAAGGGCGACCCGTACCCAGGCTGGACCGTGGCAGTCGAACCATTGCCGGACCGCGGCGACCCGACCCGTTCGCTGGAACGCGGCGGACCCGAAC